>JANLSB010000423.1:0-2835 GCA_031362125.1 Lysobacterales bacterium
GGTGACGTACATGTCCTTCTTGTCCGGGCTGATCGCGACCTGGGTGCTGTCGACACTGAAGTCCACGTAGCCGCGGTCGAGGTAGAACTCGTTGAGTTTTTCGAGGTCGCCGGTCAGCTTCTCGCGCGAATATTGATCGTCGCGACGGTACCAGCTGAGCCAGTTGCTTTCGTTCGACTCCCAGCGCTCGCGCAGGACATCTTCCTCGAACTTCTCGTTGCCGGTCAGGTTGATGTGGCGGATGCGCGCGGCTTTGCCTTCGTTGACCTTGATGGTGACATCGACGCGGTTGCGGTCGAGACGGGTGATGGTCGGATTGATCTCGACGTTGTACTTGCCGCGATTGTTGTAGGCGCGGTTGAGTTCCAGCGTCACCCGATCCAGCGCAAGACGGTCGTAGGTTTCGCCTTCGGCGATGCCGATTTCCTTGAGGTTCTTGACCAGGTCTTCGGTTTTGATGTCCTTGTTGCCGGTCAGTGTCAGGGTGTTGATGGCGGGGCGCTCGGCGACCGTCACCACAAGAATCGCGTTGTTGGGGTCCACGCCCTCACGGTCGAGGCGGATGTCCTCGAAGAAACCGGTCTTGTAGAGCGCGCGCATGGCCTCGCCGATGCGTGCGGAATCGACGGTGTCGCCGCGCTCGATCGGCAGGTAGGTGAAGACGGTGCCGGCGCCGATGCGCTGCAGGCCGTCGATACGGATATCGGAGACGGTGAAGCTGGAGGAGGACGGCGCTGATGTGGATTGCGCCAGACTCGGCGCGGAGTGGAGCGAAGCCAGACTCGTGGCAAGGGCAAGGGCCAGCAGGCGGCGGGGTGGCGTGCGCGTCATCAAATACGTCCGGTTATGGGGCTGAGACAGCAGGTGGGTCGGGGCGAACAATGGTGCTGGGAACAAAAGACCGTAATCGGCGAAACGCAAGCGGCCGTTCCATCGGCATCGCATCCTCCGATACCGCATCCTTCAACACCGCATCGACTGCCATTCGGCAGCGATCTGGCGTGCTGTCGGTGGCGCGATGCGCTGGTGGGCATCACTGGATCAGCCTTTGCAGGTCGTTGAAGAAGGCCAGGCCCATGAGCCCCAACAGCAGGGCAAGCCCCACATATTGCCCGGCCGCCATCGCACGGTCGCTTAACGGCCGGCCTTTGATCAACTCGATAAGGTAATACAGCAGGTGCCCCCCATCCAAGACCGGGATCGGCAGCAGGTTGAGAATCGCCAGGCTCAGACTGAGCAGGGCGAGCAGATTCAGATACCAGGCCAAGCCATTCTTGGCATAGGCGTTGGCTGCCTGGGCGATCCCGATCGGGCTCGATACCGTGTCTTTTAGTGCCAGATGGCCGGTGAAGGCACGCTTCACCATACCGAACAGTTCGCCGGTCTGGAACCGGACTTCGCGGAGGGCGGCGGGGAATGCCTCCACCGGCCCGAAGCGCAGCACAGCGTCCTTTGCGGCCTTTTCCGGCTGCATCGGCGTCACGCCGAGCAGCCAGGAGGGGGCACTGCCTGCCCCTGCGCCGGGTTGGCGCTGCAGTTTCGGCGCCAAGGTCAGGGTCAACGGTACGCCATCGCGCACCAGCTCGACCTCGCCGCCGCCGCGCAGGCCGATCCGTGCCACGAGCGGTGCGATGTCGCTCCAGTACTGGACCGGGATGCCGTCGATGGCCATGATCCGGTCGCCTGCGCGCAGCTTGCCCTCCCCTGCCGAACCTGCCGCCACCTCCTTGACGACTGCGGGCATCATCTGGTGCCGCGGCGTGATCCCGATCGCGCCGAGCGTCCTGAGCAGGTCGTTGCCTTCCGGCAGCTTCGAAAAATCGATGCGACGTGTGGTCTCGACGCCGTCGACGGTCCGGACCTGGATCGGTACTGTGGCGCGGTCGATCGCCGAGGTCACCAGCGCCATGCTGGCTTCGGTCCATGTCGGAGTCTTGCGCTCGCCGATGGCCAGAAGGGTGTCCCCGCGATGCAGATCGCTCTGCGCGGCGATGCCCTGGACCTGACCGACCACCGGTGCGTAGTCCGGACGGCCGATCACGAACATCAGCCAGAACAGCGCGATGCAGAGAATGAAGTTCGCGAACGGCCCGGCGAAGCTGATCAGCATCCGCTGCCAGACCGGCTTGTGGTCGTGTGATCCGGCACGATCTTCGCTGGAAACCTCGGTCTTGCGTTCGACAAGATCATGCTCGCCGAGCATCCTCACGTAACCGCCCAGCGGGATCGCGGCGATCACCCATTCGGTGCCGTCCTTGCCTTTGCGCATCCACAGCGGCTTGCCGAAGCCGACCGAGAATCGCAGGACTTTCACGCCGCAGCGCCTTGCGACCCAGTAATGGCCGAACTCATGGAATGTGACCAGGATGCCGAGCGCGACGATCAGCCACCAGACAGAACTCAGAGCATCGATCATGCGATCACCTTGCGTGAAATGGCATTGAGCGTCGCCGTGCGCGCAGCGGCATCGGCGGCGAGGAGGGCATCGAGCGAATCGGCGGCGGCATGCGACATGCGTTGCAGCGCCTCTTCGACCAATGCGGGGATGGACAGGAAACCGATCCGGCCCTGAAGAAAGGCTGAAACCGCCTCTTCGTTCGCGGCGTTGAGCGTCGCCGGTGCGCTGCCGCCCGCGTCGAGCGCGGCGTAGGCCAGGCGCAGGCAGGGGAAGGCGTCGAGGTCCGGCGGTTCGAAATCGAGCCGGCCGTGCGCCAGCAGATCCAGCCCGTCGACGCCGGAGACGATGCGCTGCGGCCATGCGAAGCCCACCGCCAGCGCGGTGCGCATGTCCGGCAACCCGAGCTGGGCGAGGGTGGAGCCGTCGATGAATTCGAC
>JANLSB010000438.1:0-2581 GCA_031362125.1 Lysobacterales bacterium
GCGGCGGCAATTCCGTACATGTATTTCAAACGAAAGAGGTGGTTGTAGGCCTGAATTCAAAGGCCCGGTGCCCTTCTCCAGACGCAGAAGAAGGGCAAGGAACCGGAATGCTCAGCTCGCCATCTTGCTCTTGATGAAGCCGACAACAGCCATCAGGACCAGGCCGCCGATACCACCGCTGGCCGCCTGGCCAACGGTGGTATCCCCAGCCAGTGAAGGCAGAACTGCGCCGAGGAGTTGCCCACCGATTCCGCCGCCAGCGACGCCTGCGATCGAGTTGCCAATTGTGCCCAATGACAGGTTCTTGAAGATCGCGCCTGCCGCATTTCCCCCGATAGCGCCGGAAATGAGCTGAATGATAAGTGCTTCCATGATTGTAACTCCCCTCACACCGAAAATGCACATTGCATTTCCTGTAAATAGGACGCGACCACATTCAAACACCAAAGGCAAGCCAAACTGGCCAAATCAAGGGCATTTCCGCGTATGGCGACCCTTGCATCGTCCCCTCTTTTCCCCGATATAGCGGTCGGGAGGTTGGCGCTGGACGTACCACTCGCCAATCGGGTCAGGTCCGGAAGGAAGCAGCCCTAACGAGAACCGGGCGGGTCAATGTCCAGCCTCCCACCACATCAGGCCGTGAACTCACAAACAGAGGGGCATTTGGCGGATAACGCTCAACCCGGCGCATACCGCGTCCTGGCCCGGAAATATCGGCCCAGTGGCTTTGAGGACCTGATTGGCCAGGAAGCCATGGTCCGCACCCTGCGCAACGCCTTCGACGCCAACCGCATCCATCAGGCCTATATTTTCACCGGCGTGCGCGGTGTGGGCAAGACGACCACGGCCCGCATCATCGCGCGCGCCCTCAACTACGAGCTTGACGACGGCTCGGTCACGCAACCCACCATCGTGATGCCCGGTTTCGGAAAACATTGCGAAGCCATCATCGAAAGCCGCCATATCGATGTGATCGAAATGGATGCGGCCTCCAATACCGGCGTCGACAATGTGCGCGAGATCATCGAGGCGGTGCGCTATCGCCCGGCCTACGCACGCTACAAGGTCTATAACATCGACGAAGTCCACATGCTGTCGAATGCCTCCTTCAACGCGCACTTGAAGACGCTGGAAGAGCCGCCCGAGCATGTGAAATTCCTGTTCGCGACGACCGAAATCAAGAAAGTGCCGGTTACCGTTCTGTCGCGCTGCCAGCGCTTTGATCTCAAGCGCATCGATGCACCTTTGATGGTGAAGCATCTCGCTGGCATTGCCGGGATGGAAAAGGTCGCCATCAGCGACGAGGCTCTGGCCCTGATCGCCCGCGCCGGGGAAGGCTCTGTCCGCGATTGTCTCTCCCTGATGGATCAGGCGATTGCGCATGGTAATGGCAAGGTCGAGGCCGGTCAGGTCCGCGACATGCTCGGCTTGGCTGATCGTGCCCGTGTCATCGACTTGTTCGAGCAGGTCATGCGGGGCGATATCGCTGCCGCTCTGGCCGAACTGACGGCGCAGTATGATTCAGGCGCAGACCCTGTCAGCGTCATCACCGATCTGGCGGAATACGTGCATACCGTGACGCGCCTCAAGCTCGCGCCTGTCACCGTGAACGATCCGACACTGAGCGAAACCGAAAAGACACGCGGCGCGGCCTTTGCCCGCGATCTCTCGATCCGCACTCTGACCCGTGCCTGGCAGATCCTGACAAAGGGCCTGACCGAAGCTCAGGCTGCACCGCGCCCCATCGTGGCGGCGGAGATGCTGCTGGTGCGGCTCGCCTATGCCGCCGACCTGCCAACGCCGGATGAGGCGCTGAAAATGCTCAGGGATGGTGCCGGAGCCGTTTCCGGTGGTGCTGCGGCTCCCGCCCCCCGTGGTGGCGGCGGAGGGGCTTCAGCCGCATTGGCACGCCCTGTGATCGCAGCAGCCAATCCATCATACCAGCCGCAAACAGCACCTGTCGCAGTAGCGCCCATGATGCGCATCGATACGCTGGCGCAACTGATGGCGCTGGCCGGGGAAAGGCGCGATCCCATGCTGGTCTCGGCGCTTGAGCGGGATATCCGCCTCGTCCGCTTCGAGGATGGCATCTTCGAATTCAACCTTGCGCCCAGTGCCGATGCAGGCATCGTGCAGCGCGTGGGCAAGCGCCTGCAGGAATGGACCGGACGGCGCTGGACCGTTGCCCTCTCCAACGAAACGGGTGATCCCACGATCCGCGAGATCACCGAGGCCAGACGCGCCGAAGAGGAAGCCCTGCGCCACCAGCACCCTGTCGTGCAGGCCGTGCTGGCCATGTTCCCCGGTGCCACCGTCATTCCCGCTGCACCAAAATCGGTCATTGCACCCGGCCTCGCCGAATTCTCCGCACAGATCGTCGTCAACGAGGACGGTGACGTGGTCGCGGGCGAAACCGATTTCACCGAAGACGATCTGTAGGAGTTCATGTGATGGACATGATGAAACTGATGAAGCAGGCCCAGGAGATGCAGGCCCGCGTGCAGCAGATGCAGGCGGAACTGGAGCTGGCCGAAACAGAAGGACAGGCTGGTGCTGGCATGGTCAAGATCACGCTCACCGG
>JANLSB010000481.1:0-4013 GCA_031362125.1 Lysobacterales bacterium
GCTGGCGACCGCGGCGGTGTGATACGCGATGTCGTCGACCGTCACCGGCAGTGTCGAAGCGTGGCCTTTCACCACCATGCCCAGCGAATCGCCGACCAGGATCAGGTCGGTGCCGCTGCGATCGAGCACGCGGGCAAACACCGCATCGTAGGCGGTGAGCATCGCCAGTTTGCGGCCGTCGCGCTTGGCATCCGCCAGCGCCGGCAAGGTCCAGGGCTTGTCTTCTCGAATGGCCATGTGCATCCAGGAGTAGGCCGGGGGAAGAGGCCGAGGGCGCTAAGCCTAGCAGTTCGGGACCCACACTTTGCGACGCTTCAGCGTTCCGCCAGCGACTCGATTCCGGCCGCACCGACCTGCGCCAGCGCGCGGCGCGCACCGCCCCTGCCAGGGATCTCGATATCGGAAACCAGATCGAGCAGCGGGATCAGAGCGAACGCGCGTTCATGGAGATGCGGATGCGGCACGTGCAGACCAGGTTCCTCGATGACACGGTCTCCATACAGCAGGATATCGAGATCGAGCACTCTAGGGCCCCATCGGCTGGTGCCGTCGGCCGCCCGCTCACGGCCGAAATCGCGCTCGATGTGCAGCAACTCGTCCAGCAGCATTTTCGGCGCAAGTGCGGTTTCGATGGCGACTGCAGCATTGACGAAATCGGCCTGGCTTTCCTGGCCCCAGGCGGGCGTCCGGTAAAAACGCGAGACCGAGGCGACCCGGCTACGCGGCACGGTCATCAGTCGATGCACGGCCGCACGCAATGTGGCTGCGGAATCGCCGACATTGCCGCCTAGCCCGACGAACGCGAGCACCGGGCTGCGTTCCGCAATCACCTCTTGGACAGGTTCCGACATCGTCAATGTCCGACTGCAGCAGCAGGACGACGGCGGCGGCGACGACGTGGGCCACGCGACTCGGCAGACTCGTCTTCCTCGCCGGGCGGCGGGCTCAATGCCGCCACCGCGAGTGCATGGTCGGGGTCGCGCTGGGCCTCGGCCCAGAACGTAATGTCCTCGGCATGGCTGTCGGACGCCGACTGGCGCAACATCAGGAAATCGTAGGCAGCACGGAAGCGCGGATGCGACAGCATGCGAACCACTCGCTTGCGCTGACGCTGGGCGAACCGCGCCTGCAGCAGCCAGATCTCCTGCATCGGCAGCGAGAACCGGCGCGGCAGAGCGACCGTGTCGACCTGATGCAGGGTGACCCGGTCGGCAGCGCGACGCTCGGCCTCGGCTACATGCACGCCCTGCGCCTGCAGCATCGCCAGCGTGCGGCAGTAGGCAGGCCAGAGCAGCAGCGCGAACAAAAATGCAGGCGACACCGGCTCTTCGGCGGCGATGCGCGCGTCGGTGGCACGCAGGCCTTCGAGCAGCATCCGCCGCAGCGCACCGCTGCGATTGGAGGCCAGCGCGACCGCGGTTTCCGGCAGCAGTCCCGCCAGCAGACCGTGGGCTTCAAGCCCGAGAAAGCTGGCCTCGGCGTGGCCGGACAGGAACAGTTTCAGGCATTCCTCGAACAGCCGCGCCGACGAGGCTTCCTGTAGCAGCGAAGCGAGTTTCGGGATGGGGTCGGCGCTGGCAGGATCGATCCGGAAGCGCAGCTTCGCCGCGAGCCGCACCGCGCGCAGCATGCGCACCGGATCCTCGCGGTAGCGGGTTTCCGGGTCGCCGATCAGCTTCATCACCCGATTGTTCACGTCCTCGAAACCGCCGACGTAATCGCGCACCGAGAAATCGCTGATCGCGTAATACAGCGCATTGGCGCTGAAATCCCGGCGCACGGCATCGTCTTCGATGCTGCCGTACACGTTGTCGCGCAGCACCCGGCCTTCCCGATCCTGCTCACGGTCGCCGCTGCCGTCGTCGATGTTGGCGCGGAAGGTGGCCACTTCGATGATTTCGCGACCATAGACGACATGTGCGAGACGGAAGCGCCGGCCGATCAGCCGGCAATTGCGGAACAGATGCTTGACCTGTTCGGGCGTGGCGTCGGTGGCGATATCGAAATCTTTCGGGTGCTCGCCCAACAGCAGATCGCGCACCGCACCACCGACCAGATACGCGCCGAAGCCTGCCTCATGGAGGCGGTACAACACCCGCAGCGCGCTGGGACTGATGTCCTTGCGCGAAATGGCGTGCTGATCACGGGGAATGGTGCGAGGCGCGGTCGGCAGAAGAGTAGGGGCGGTCATTGAAACCATGGTCGAAAGCGCGGGCGGGTCGGAGTCGGGCCAGATCCTTGTTCATCTTCCGGACTGACCCGCTATACTAACAGCCTGTCCGCCCCCCACCGCTCACTGCGGCTTGGGGCGGAACCCAAGCGACGATATCCGGGCAAGTACGACCGGGCGTCGCCGATGGTGCGCAGTTCAACTGCTCCCTTCGTCTAGAGGCCCAGGACGTGGCCCTCTCAAGGCTAAAACACGGGTTCGAATCCCGTAGGGAGCGCCAACTCCGGGGCCCGCACAGCGATGTGCGGGCTTCGTCGTCTGGCTCCACCTCAACGATTACGGCTTCGCGTACCGCGCGCGTCGCCTTACACTCGCCACCTGCCCGCCCTCGTTGCCCCGGATAGAACCATGCCTTTCGTCGTCACCGAAAACTGCATCAAGTGCAAGTACACCGACTGCGTCGAAGTCTGCCCGGTCGACTGCTTCCATGAAGGCCCGAACTTCCTGGTGATCGATCCGGACGAATGCATCGACTGCACGCTGTGCGAGCCGGAATGTCCGATCAATGCGATCTATCCCCAGGACGACGTGCCGGCCGGTCAGGAAGGGTTCGCCGCACTCAACAAGGAGCTGTCGATGGCCTGGCCGGTGATCACCACCCGCAAGGATGGGCTGGCCGACGCAAAGCAGTGGGAAGGCAAGCCGGACAAGTTGCCGCTGCTGGAGCGCTGAACCTTTTTCGCAACAACATCGCTGACTGGTAAAGAAGCTGGCTGAAAAGAAAACGGGCGCCTCAGGGCGCCCGTTTCGCTTCTCACCGACCCGATGCGGATCAGTTCTTCACCAGCACCGCACGCAGCGCAGCGATCACCTTGGACGCGGCCTCGTTATCGGCAGGCTGGCCGCGCGGATCGACCGCCGAGACGCTGCTGCCGTTACTGCCTTCGTTGATGCGGACCAGGAATTTCTGGCCTTCGTAATCGACATCGAATGCGCCCAGCAGCTGCGCGCGACTGGCGATGGTCAGCCCCGGTGTGGCGGCGAGCAGCTCACCGACCCGTGCGAAGACCGTGGCGCGATCGCCGGGGGCGGTGAAGCCCAGTGCGCGCGTCGCCGTTTCGGCGCCCGGTAGCGACGAACGCGTGACCGAGCCGCTGGCAGTCGTCGCCAGGCTCCGCTCCGCTTCAACCGCATCGAACGCTGGAGGAAACTCCAAAGGACGCTCGTCGGGATTCATCGCATACACGTCTTTCTTGTGGAACCAGCGACAACCCGAGGCGCCGAGCACAGCGACGGACATCGCGATCACGATCGCGATCTTCGCGGCGCGGGACAGGGCATTTCGGTGGTTCGGACGAATCGATGACATGGGTTCTCCTGGGAAAAACAGCGTGGGCGAAGGGCCCGGAAAGCGGTGGAATGCAGGCGGTGCGTCTCGATCAGCCCACCCGCGCCTCACGAGCGGCGGGCAATACCGACGCCGCCAATGCGGCGCGTTCGATCTCGACGATACGGCGGACGATGACGTCCGCGCCAGCGGTATGGGTTGCAGACAGCGGCGTCAGCGGCAGTCGCAGGCCGTAGCCAATGCCCTGACGCGCCAGGATCGCCTTGATCGGAATAGGGTTGGGCTCGACGCCCATGAAATCGAAGATCGGTTCCAACTCGGCGTCGAAGGCCTCGGTCTCGGCGCGGGCACCGGCGCGAGCGAGCTCGCAGAGACGACGCATCGCTGCGGGAATCGCGTTCGAAGCGACCGAGATCACGCCATCGGCACCGGCCAGCATCGCGCGAGCGGCGGTGGGGTCGTCGCCAGACAGGATCGCGAACGACGACGAGCGCA
>JANLSB010000494.1:0-8143 GCA_031362125.1 Lysobacterales bacterium
CCACTGCGCCCGACCTGCACATCGGCCATACCGTGCTGCTCAACAAGATGCGCCAGTTCCAGGAGCTGGGGCATCAGGTGATCTTCCTGATCGGCGATTTCACCGGAATGATCGGCGACCCCAGCGGCAAGAACGTCACCCGCAAGCCACTGACCCGCGAGGACGTGCTGGCCAACGCCGCAACCAACGCCGAGCAGGTGTTCAAGGTGCTGGACAAGGACCGCACCGAGGTTCGTTTCAACAGCGAATGGTTCGGCAAGATGAGCGCCGCCGACATGATCAAGCTCGCCGGCCAGCACACGGTCGCGCGGATGCTGGAGCGCGACGACTTCGCCAAGCGCTATGCCGCGCAGCAGTCGATCGCGATCCACGAATTCCTTTATCCGCTGGTGCAGGGCTATGACTCGGTGGCGCTGAAGGCCGATGTCGAACTGGGCGGCACCGATCAGAAATTCAACCTGCTGATGGGTCGTGGATTGCAGGAGCACTTCGGCCAGCCGCCGCAGATCGTGCTGACCATGCCGCTGCTGGAAGGCCTGGACGGCGTGCAGAAGATGTCGAAGTCGCTCGGCAACTACATCGGCATCGCCGAGCCTGCGATCGACATCGTCAACAAGACCATGAAGATCGGCGATGCGCTGATGTGGCGCTGGATCGATCTGCTGAGTTTCGAGATCGGCGTGTCCGAAGCGCTGCGCCTGCGCCTGGACGTGGAAGCCGGCCGGCTCAACCCGCGCGACGTGAAGCTGCGCCTCGCGCGCGAGTTCGCCTCGCGGTTCCACGATCCTGCTGCCGCCGACACCGCCATCGCCGGCTGGCAGGCTGCGGTCAGCGGCGAAGGCGACATGACCCTGCTGGCGCTGCAGGACGTGCGCATTCCGGCCGAAGGCATCCGCATCGCCGCGCTGCTGACCGCCGCCGACATCACGCCCAGCAATTCCGAGGCGAACCGCAAGCTCAAGGAGCGTGCGGTGAAGGTCGACGGCGAAGTGGTGGAAGATCCGGCGACGAGCTTCGCGCCCGGCTTCGAAGGCGTGCTGCAGGTGGGCAAGCGCAACTTCGCGCGGGTGAGACTGATCGCGCGTTGAGTGCTGGCGAAAGCCTGCCGGCCGCGCGTCGGCGATGCGGCGTCACAGCGACCGGGCTGCGATCGCCGGCGCGCCCTGCGAGCGCTCCTCGTCCCGTTGCCGATCGAGCTGCGGGCTCGACTCGAACGTCTGCGTCTGCGCGTTGAGCCGTTCCAGGGACTGTTCGGCCAGGACCATCCCGGCGACGTCCACCCGGGCGCGTTTCGCATGAGGCGCGGACGGATCCTCACCCTGCACAAGGATCAGACCGTTCCCGTCGCGGCTCAGCAGCACATGATCCACGCGGGCCATGCCCTGCTCCGCAGCCTTGAGCGCAATCGCGGCCGCGGCGTCGGTCTGCTGGCAAAATCCCGGCAGGCCCGGTATCGGACCCAGCCGGTCGAGGCTTTCCATCGCGGTGCGATGCAGCGGATGCAGCGATTCGGGAACCGGCTGCGGCGGGAGCGGGGGCGGACCGCTCCATTCCAGCGGTGGCCGATCCGGCGGCAGGCCGAGATTGCGCAGCGCCTGTGAGCGCTCGACCACGAAATCGGGATGATCATGGCTGAAAGGTGGGAACGCCAGCACGGCGGGGTCCTTCACCGCGATCATGCCGTCGCTGGGGTAATCGAGCACTGCGCGGCTCGCCCCGAGCGCAGCGAAATCGACGTGGTAAGTGGCCACGGTCGCGGCTTCCGGGGGTGGCGCGCGGTTGGGATCATTCACAGGTATCCCTGCAATCGGGCCGCCCTCGGCCTCACGCAGATTCATCGCGACCAGCGACGGGAGCGCGCTCTGCGGATGCGCGCTTTCGGCGTGGCGGGCCTTCTCGAAGCTCTGTACGAATTCGAGCCCGCTGACGATGGCCTGGTGACGATAGTCCAGCAGGCCGTTGGCGCCGAACGAGCCGGGCAGACCATCGGCATAATTGGCCTTCATCGCATCCACGTTCGCGGCCGTGAACGGCAATGTGCCATCGGCCTCGCGCGTCAGGTCGCGCCAGACGTACCCCTGCGTGTCGTCTGGCGCGAGAGTGAGGAAGTCCCTTGAGCGGCTGGGCATCGTGCGCGCGATGTCGGCGGCATCCACGGTCATCCCTGCCTGTTGCATCGCCGAGATCACGGCGTTGAAGCCGCCGATCTCAGCGCGCGCTTCGCTGTCGAGCGAGGCTTCGATTCGGCCCCGCAGCGGTTCGGTGTAATCGTGCGGGCGCTCCGCGGAGCGGCTGATCGCATCGACGGCCGGCAAGAACGTCTGTTCGAGATGATGGTGGTGGTGGGTATTGAGCGCATGTTGGGTCTCGTGGCCCAGGACGAACACCAATTCCATCGGGTGTCCGGCATCCGGGTACGGGATCGACATGCTGCGCGTGCTCGCGCTGTAGGACGCGCCGGCACCGGGAGTCGTGCCGGCGTCGAAGCGCTCCAGGACGCCTTCGCCGATGGCGGCCAGCAGGTTCCGCTTGAGCTCCGGCGAGGATTCGATCGCGTGCCGCACGTAGGTGCCTTGTTCGCGAGGCGCGGAGACGCTGAACGGCTCATGTTCGTAGGCGTCCAGCATCGCGTCGAGCCTGCGCGCCGCTTCGGCGGGATCGTATCGGGTCACGGTCTCCCCCTTCGACCGTTCATGTCCTATCGATAACGGCAAGCGGGCCGCATCGCGGTCAGGCAATGCCGGGAGCCGGAACACCGGAGGCCGGAATCCCGGTAAATCGTGGGCGTCGGATACGAAAAACCCGGGGCGCGACGCACCCCGAGCCATGGTTTCAGCTTCGTCGGATCAATGCAGGCGCGGGTTGTGGCTGGCCTGCACCGGCGCATCAATCAAGCGCAACTTCGCAAGGGTCAGGCTGATGGCGGGCTGAAGAAACGCATATCTCACATGACTCCGATCTCTTTCACGATGATCGTCTGTGGGCAAGGTGCCGGAAAGACTGAAGATGACCGATGGCAGGGGTGTACCGGCCAGCCGCCGGCTATGCTGGAAAATTCCCCGAGCGTCGACCTCCCGCTGCGCCGTGGCTGCCGCATCTTTCTCGGAGTCCCTCATCATGTCCTCCCGATTGCTCCCACTCGCCCTGCTCATGACCCTTCCGCTCTCCTCGCTTGCCGCCGTCGCCCCCCCGCCACCCGACGCCGCCCAGAAGCCGCATCAGGTCAAGGCCCCGCACGGCGCGGTGCGCAGCGACGAGTACTACTGGCTGCGCGACGACAAGCGCAAGAACAAGGAGATGCTGGGTTATCTCAACGCCGAGAACGGCTACGCCGATGCGGTCATGGCGCCGCTCAAGCCGCTGCAGGAGACGCTGTACAACGAAATCGTCGGCCGCATCAAGCAGGACGACGACTCGGTGCCGTACCGTGAGCGCGGCTGGTGGTATTTCAGCCGTTTCCAGGCCGGCAAGGATTATCCGGTCTATCTGCGCGCCAAGGCTGCGGCCGATGGCACCCAGGGCAAGGACGATCAGGTTCTGCTCGATGTGAACGTGCTGGCCAAGGACAAGAACTATTACAGCGTCGGCGACATGGCGGTGAGTCAGAACAACAAGCTTCTTGCCTATGCAGAAGACGACAACGGACGCCGCCAGTACACGATCCGCTTCAAGAATCTCGACACCGGCGAGCTCTATCCGGACCAGATCAAGGGCGTGTCGTCGGACCTCATCTGGGCCGACGACAACAAGACCCTGTTCTACATCGAGAACGATCCGGAAACGCTGCTTACGGTGCGGGTGAAGAAGCATGTACTCGGTACGTCGACCAACGCCGATGTCCTCGTCTACGAAGAACAAGACGACAGCTTCTACATGGGCATCGGCCGCACCCGCGACGACCGCTACATCTGCATCACCGTCGAAAGCACCGTGTCCAGCGAAATGCGCTGCACGCCCGCAGCCGACCCCGGTACTTTCACGGTGCTGGCGCCACGTGAGCGCGATGTCGAATACGACGCCGACCATCTCGACGGCCGCTGGGTGATCCACACCAACGCACCCGGTGCCGACGGCAAACCGGCCGCCAATTACAAACTGATGACCGCCCCCAGCGACGCGACCTCGCGCAGCGAATGGAAAGAATGGGTGGCGCATCGCGACGACGTGTTCATCGACACCTTCGAGCTGTTCGACGGCTTCACCGCGATCGCCGAGCGTTCCGATGGTCTCGAACGCATCCGTCTGCTCAAGTCCGACGGCGAGGAATACGTGAAGGCCGACGAGCCGGCCTATTCGATGGGCTTTTCGACCAATGCCGAAGCCGATACGCCGTGGCTGCGCTACAGCTACACCTCGCTGACCACGCCGGCCACCACCTACGAATTCAACGTCCTCACCGGCGAGCGCCGGTTGCTGAAACAGCAGCCGGTAATCGGCTACGACGCCTCGAAGTACGTCACCGAGCGGGTCTGGTCCACCGCCCGCGACGGCGTGAAGGTGCCGGTGTCGCTGGTGTACAAGAAGGGCTTCGAGCGCAATGGCACCGCGGCGATGCTGCAGTACGCATACGGCAGCTACGGCAGCTCGACGGACCCCGGTTTCAGCGTGAGCAACGTCAGTCTGCTCGATCGCGGCATGGTCTATGCGATCGCCCACATCCGTGGCGGCCAGGAAATGGGCCGCAAGTGGTACGACGACGGCAAGCTGTTCCACAAGAAGAACACCTTCAACGATTTCATCGATGTCACCGATGATCTGGTCGCCAGGGGCTATGCGGCGAAAGACCGTGTCGGCGCTTACGGCGGTAGCGCCGGCGGTCTGCTGATGGGCGCGGTGTCGAACATGGCGCCGGACAAATACCGCGTGATCCTGTCGCAGGTGCCGTTCGTCGATGTGGTTACCACCATGCTCGACCCGTCCATTCCGCTGACCACCAACGAATACGATGAGTGGGGCAATCCGGAAAAAAAGGACGCCTACGACTACATGCTGTCGTATTCGCCCTACGACAATCTGTCGAAGCAGGCTTACCCGGCGATGTTCGTCGGCACCGGGCTGTGGGACTCGCAGGTGCAGTACTGGGAACCGGCGAAGTATGTGGCTCGCCTGCGCGACCTGAACACCTCGAATCAGCCGGTGGTCTTCCGCACCAACATGGACGCCGGCCACGGTGGAAAATCGGGCCGCTTCCGCCGCTACCGCGAGCAGGCCGAGATGTTCAGCTTCCTGCTCGATCAGCTGACGGTGGTTCCGTTCAACAAATGATGCACGGCGCCTGCCCCTGCACCGGCAGGCGCGGTCGGCGCGAGGGGATGAACGCACCTGCATTCCGTCGAACGGGCATGGCGGCTACACTGCGCGCATGAATCGACGCCTCGCTCTGGTTTCCGCCGCTTTCGCGATCGTATTGCCGCTGGCCCTGTCCGGCTGCGGCAACAAAGGCCCGTTGGTGCTGCCCGACAAGCCGGCCGACACCGCCGTGCCGGCCGAAGTGCCTACGCCGGAGGCCACGCCTGCAGCGGATGCGCCGCCGTCAGCGCCTCCTGCCAGCGGCACGCCTGCGCGCTGAACATGAACGCAGTGCGGCACGCGCCCCTGCCGTTCACCAAGATGCACGGCGCGGGCAACGATTTCGTGGTGATCGACGTGCGCAGCAATGTCGCAGCGCCTGGCCCCGATCTCTGCCGCACACTCGCCGATCGTCACACCGGCGTCGGCTGCGATCAGATACTCACCATCGAACGGCCTCGCAGTGCACACGCTGCTGCTTCGTATCGCATCTGGAATGCCGACGGCTCGGCATCGCAGCAGTGCGGCAACGGCGCCCGCTGCATCGCTGCCTGGGTGCTGCGCGACAGCGTCGCCCGCGATCCCGAGCGCTGCCTAGCCGATCACTTCACGCTCGACAGCCCCACCGGCACCCATGCGGTCGAGGTGATCGATCTGCATCACTATCGCATCGCGATGGGTGTGCCGGAATTTTCGCCATCGCGCATCCCCCTGCAAGGTTCCGCCGCGGTCCGTGACGAGTACGTCGTCGACATCGACAGTGCCCCGGTACGCTTCGGCGCGGTATCGATGGGCAATCCGCATGCGGTGATCGAAGTGGACGATGTCCGTACGGCGCCGGTGGCGACGCTGGGCCCGGCGCTGCAGCGGCATGCGGTGTTTCCGGAGTCGGCCAACGTCGGCTTCGTCGAAATCGCAAGCCGCAAGCACATCAAGCTGCGCGTGTTCGAGCGCGGTGTCGGCGAAACGCTGGCCTGCGGCAGCGGTGCCTGCGCGGCGGCGGCGGTGTTGATGCGGCGTGGCCGCATCGATCGCGAGGTCTTGGTCGAGCTGCCCGGCGGCACACTGACCATCGCATGGCCGCACGACGACGCGCAGATTTCGATGGCCGGCCCGGCCGCATTCGTATTTGAAGGGGAATGGTGGCAATGACCGATGCATTCGACAAGTTCGACAAGGCGCAGGACAAGCTCGGCGCGCATGAGGTCGCTGCCTGGTTGCGGCGGCATCCGGCGTTTCTGCAGCAGTTCCCCGATCTGGCGCTGAGTCTGGTGGTGCCGCGCGAGCAGGGCTCGGCGTCGTCGCTGGCCGGCTATCAGCTGGAAATCCTGCGCGACAAGAATCGCGAACTGTCGCGGCGGCTGCAGGAGTTGTTCGCCAACGCGCAGGAAAACGAGCGCCTCGCGGTGCGCACGCATCAACTGACGCTGGCGCTGATGAAGCAGAACCGCGCTGCCGATACCGTGCGGGCGATGGCCGCGAGTCTGGAAGAGGATTTCAATGGCGACCTGGTGCGGATGGTGTTGTTCGCGCCGGTCGATGGCCTCGAAGATACCGACTGGCTGCAGACACTCGCCGAAGACGACGCCCGTCTCGCGCCGTTCCTCGATTGCCTGAAGGATGGCGAGCCGATCTGCGGCCGTCTGCAGCCCGAAAAGAATGCATTGCTCTACGGCATGCGTGCCGAAGACGTGGCCAGCAGTGCGCTGTTGCCGCTGCCGGGCCGTGGCCTGATCGCCGTTGGCAGTCGCGACGCGAACCGATTCTTCCCGGGCATGGGCACGCTGTTCCTGCGCATGATGGGCGACGCCTTCGATACCGCGATGCGGCGATTTCACGGCTGATCATGCCGATGGTTGACCTGGACGGATGATGTGAGCGAATCGCCGCACGTCGAGGCGTTCCTGTCGCATCTGCAGGTCGAGCGGCGCATGTCCGCGCATACGCTCGATGCCTATCGCCGCGATCTCGATGCGCTGGTCGGGTGGACTGTGGAGCAGGGTGTCGACGATCTCGCCATGTTGCATACCGAACAGCTGCGTGCGTTCATCGCCGCCGAACACCGTCGCGGCCTCTCGCCGAAAAGTCTGCAGCGCCGCCTGTCTGCCTGCCGCAGTTTCTATCAATGGCTGCTCAAGCACGGCCGTGTCGTCGCCAGCCCCGCCGCCGGCATCCGCGCGCCGAAAGCACCGCGCAAACTGCCGCAGGTGCTGGATGTCGACGAAGCGGTGCAGCTGGTCGAGTTGCCGACCGACGTGCCACTGGGCGTGCGCGATCGCGCGATTCTCGAACTGTTCTACAGCTCCGGCCTGCGCCTGAGCGAATTGTGCGCGTTACGCTGGCGCGATCTGGATCTCGCCGACGGCCTCGTCACCGTGTTGGGAAAAGGCAGCAAACAGCGCAGCGTGCCGGTTGGCTCGCATGCGCGCAAAGCGCTCGACGACTGGCGCCGCGAATCGCAGGGGCAGTTGGACATGCCGGTGTTCCCCGGACGCGGCGGCGCGACGATCACGCCGCGTGCGGTGCAGATCCGTCTGCGCCAGCTCGCGCAGCGGCAGGGGTTGTTCAAACGCGTGCACCCGCATCTGCTGCGTCATTCCTTCGCCAGCCATGTGCTGGAATCCTCCGGCGATCTGCGCGGCGTGCAGGAGCTGCTCGGCCACGCCGATATCGCCACCACCCAGATCTACACGCATCTGGATTACCAGCATCTGGCCAAGGTCTACGACGGCGCGCATCCACGGGCGAAGCGGAAGACGTGAACGGCGAGGCGGTATGCGGGAAACGTCTGTCATCCCGAACGAGGGCGTAGCCCGAGGAGGGATCTGCTTTGCTTGATGAAGAGACCAAGCAC
>JANLSB010000517.1:0-2434 GCA_031362125.1 Lysobacterales bacterium
GCGCAGGAAGTTGAAGGCACGGACGTTGGCTTCGTAGCCGCGGCTGGCGGTCATCAATGTGGTCATTTCCTGGACCATGTCGACCGATGGATAGCGCACCATGCCCTGCTCGGTGGCGAGCGGATGGCCCGGGTCGTAGACCTCGCGCATTTCGACGGGTTGTTCGCCGAGCGTCGGCGACTGGCCGACCATGCGGCCGAAGTCCGATGCGCCGGCAGTGAAGCCGCCATCGACACGCCAGAGCGTGGCGTTCTGCCCGGCCGCAACCGGTACATTGGCGTTGGCGATGTTGCGGCTGGCGGCATCCAGACGCATGCGTTCGTAATTCATGCCGTCGCGCGCGACGTCGAGTACGGATTGCACGGGCATGATCAGGGCCTCCCTGCGACGGCGAGACGCATCAAACCGAACTGGCGGCTCAAGGCTTCGGTCAGTGCCTGGTATTCGACGCCGGCCGTCGCGATATCGCCCATCTGCTCGTCGAGCCGGATCGGACCGAGCGTGCTCTGCGGATCAGCGGAGCGCAGTTCGCTGCTGGCGGCGGCGAGCCAACGTGCGGCCTCGGTTTCGCTGCCTGCATTGGCGACTTCACGCAGCGCGGCTTCGACTTTGGCGAAATCGACCCGCATCGCGGTCGCTTCCGGTTTGCCGGCGTTTGAGACGTTCATGCTGGCGATGCGCGCGCGGGTCTCGTGCAGATTCAGCGCGAGACGCACGGCATCGATGGTGTTTTCGACGCTCATCTTCTTTCCCCTTACTGGATCATGAGTTCGCCGTCGAGCGCGCCCGCGGCTTTGATGGACTGCAGTACCGCGATGACATCGCGGGTGCTCAATTTGATCGCGCGCAGCGACGCCACCAGATCGGCGACGGTCGCGCCTTCTGGCACCTGCACCAGCGGCGCATCGCCTTCGCTCGTGCGCAGCGTGGTCCTTGGCACGACCACCGAGCTCACGCCGCTGCCCGGGCGTATCAGCACCCCGCCATAGGGCTGCGACACCGAATAATCGGTGCGAATCTCGACGTTGAGATTGCCGTGCGAAATGCTGACCGCACCCAGGCGCACATCGCCGCCGGCCACAATCGTGCCGGTGCGCTCGTTCACCACCACCCGCGACTTGCGCTGCTGGTCGATGGTGATGTTCTCCAGGCGGGCGATTTCCGCGACGATATTCTGCGGCGCAGTGGCGTAGTCGATGACCACCTTGCCGGCATGCTCGGCATGCACGTCGACATCCGGGACCGATGCGCGGATCGCCGATGCGATGCGGTTGGCATTGGTGAAATCGGCCTCGTTGAGCAGCACGCTCAGCGAACGGCCGCCGCCGGTGACGCGCAGCGGCGAAGCCTGCTCGACCGAAGCGCCCGACGGAATCCAGCCGACGGTCGGGTGATTCTTCTGGGTCGAAGCGGTGACGCCCTCGAACTGATAGCCACCGACCGAGATCGCGCCCTGCGCGGTCGCGTAGAGCCGACCATCCGGCCCAATCAGTGGGGTCAGCATCAACGTCCCGCCGTTGAGGCTGCGCGCGTCGCCGGAAGACGCGACCTGCACATCCAGGGCCTGACCGGGTTCGGCAAAGGCCGGCAGCTTGGCGGTGACGATCACCGCCGCGACGTTGCGACTGGCGATGTCGGCTTCGCTGACGTTGACGCCGAAATTGCGCAGCGTATTGGCCACCGATTGCACGGTGGCACGGTTGCGGATCGAGTCGCCGGAGCCCGACAGACCGAAGACCAGACCGTAGCCGGTCAAGGCATTGTCGCGCACGCCGGCGATTCGGGCGATTTCCTTGATCCGGACCTGGGCCGCCTGGGCCGGAACCGCCGCTGCGAACGCAAGCGTGAGCACCGCGAGTTTGAGCAATGTGCGCATCAGAGCAGCCTCAGCCATTTGAAGGCGCGATAGAGAATGCTCTGTCGCTGCGATTCGCTGACGACACCCACACCGAGCAGTTCAAGATCGGCATTGGCGATGCGGTTCGACCACACCGTGTTGTCGGCATTGATGTCCTCGGGGCGCACCAGACCGGTGATGCGGATCTTCTGGCGCTCGCCGTTGACGATCAGCGACTGCTCGCCGGCGATGCGCAGACTGCCGTTGCTGTCGACAGCGGTTACCTGCGCGGACACCTGGGTGCGCAACTCGCCGACCCGCGTGGTCTGCGCGCCGGAGGCATTGGCGCCGCTGAAGCCGAGATTCGCGCTGTATTGGGTTGACGGCGAACTCAAGCCGACATCGAGATCGAGATCGCTGCCCGCCTCGGTCGCCGCCTGCGATTTCGCGCGCGTCGCTTCCAGCACGTAGATCGTGACGATGTCGCCGACGCGATAGGCTCGGTGATCGGCGGCAAGGCCGCGATACTGGTTCGGGTCGATCAGACTTTCGCGTTCGTTCGCGTTCGCCTGCATCGACACGGCGGCACCGAGCGCG
>JANLSB010000603.1:0-4682 GCA_031362125.1 Lysobacterales bacterium
AGCGCCGCGATTGCGCAGCTCGGCGCAGGCCACACCGTCGTAGCAGTCTTCCGCCGACTGGGTGATCACCAGCGTGCCACGTGCAGAGGCAGTCATCGCAGTGTCGACCAGGTGCGGATCGCTGCCGCTGAGGAACACGACGGCGCTGTCGCCCGGCGGCAGCGCATCGAAGATAGCTTCGGCGGGCGCACCGTCGGCAGTGAATTCCAGTCCGCCGCGACGCGCGGCCAAGCCGATACCGTCGGGCAGAAAATAGATGGTTCCGGGATTCGCTCCACCGCCGCTTTGTGCCAGCGCGACCGGGAGCGCGGCTGCACGTTCCATCTGCGCGACCAGACGATCGTAGCGGCCGCCCTGCAGATGCAGACGTACCAGCACCACTGCCGGGAACTCAGCGGGAATCGACGACAGCAACTGCCGCGCAGGGTCGGGGCCGCCCAGACCGGCTTCCACCAGAACCACGCCGGTGACGTCGCCGTCAGGTCTGGACATGCCCGGTTTTTCCGAAGCGCCGTCGTCAAGATCGACCAGCGAGAGACCCGAGATGCGGGCTTCCAACGCCGAGAGATCGTGCGTACGCGGCAAGGCCGCAGGCACCTGGACGACGGCCGGCGATTCGTCCACCGGCGCCAACGACAAATCGCCGAGCGAACGCATGGGCATCGGGTCGCTCGGCGGCGCGGCGACCGTGGGCGCGGGTACGGCTTCGGCCGCACTGACGCTGTTCGCGATGAGGTCCTCGAAAGACATCACTTCTTCCACCGCGCGGGCAGCGACGGAAGCTGGAGGCACCGAACGGAGATCGGCTACAGCATCGGCGCCGAAATCTTCTGCCGTATCGAAGCGCCCCTCGAACGTCATTCCTGCTTCATCGCCGCTGTCGGTCGGCGACGCATCGCCGATCGACATTTCTTCGAGAAAGAACGCATCGTCGTCGAGATTCATCGGCGCCACGCTGTTCGCATCGGGCCTGGAGGAGGCGCGGTCGGGCGCGGCATTCTCGAACCGCATGGTTTCAAACTGCACGGTTTCAAACTGTGTCGCTTCAAACTGCATGTCTTCATGCGGCAAGCGATCGAGTGGCATGCTGCCGAGTGACATGCTCTCGAGCTCCATGCTCTCAAGTTCCATGCTTTCGAGCGGCATGGATTCGAGTTGCACGCTTTCCAGCTGCACGCTTTCCAGCGGCACGCTTTCCAGCGGCATGCTTTCCAGCGGCATGCTTTCCAGCGAGATGCTGTCGGCATCATTCCCGGCAATGTCTGGCCTGCCCGGCGCAACATCTTCGAATACCGTCCGCTCTGATCGCAGCGGATCCAGCGACATGGGCTCAAGTAACGGGGACTCGATCGACGCAGGATTGGAAGTAGCGGTGTCGAACGATTCCAATTCGAGGGATTCGATCCCCGATCCGTGGGGCTGTTGCGGCAAAGGCGGCAGCGGAGGCGGTCGCACTGTCTGCGCTGCCGGGATCACATCCAGGAACCCGGCATCCAGCGATAGCAGATCCTTCAGCGCAGGCATGGATTCAGCCGGCAGGCTCATGCTGTCAGGCTGCACGCTGTCAGGCGGCATGCTGTCGGCCTGCATACCGTCGCTCGGCACACTGCCCGCGCTGGCCGCGGCTTCGCGGGTGAACACCGCAAGATCCACGTCAGCATAGGCGGCCGCAGGTTTCGGAATCTGGCCCGGAGACGGCTGCCAATCCTGGTCGCTTTCGGTACCGGGGGGCAATACGTTGGTGTCGTGGCGCAACTTCGCCGACAGATGGCGGACCCATCGCGCCGCGTCCCAGCCCGCGCGATGCGCGGCCAGATCGGCTTCATCGTAAATGACCGTCAACGCAGGATCGACCAGCAGCGTATCGAGCTTGTCGAGCGCGTTTTCGATGCTGGGCTCCAACGCGACCAGCACCACCTGCGGATCATGCGCACGCAGCGCAGCCTCGTCGGTTTGCGCCGGATCCGCCGTCATCACCAGATCGGCGCCCGCCTGGCGCAATGCGTTGGCCAGGTTGTCGGCGGCCTTGCCGGCGCGCGCCAACAGGATGACGCGCGGCATTGCTTCCCTGGCGACCTGGTCAGGCATCGGACCTCACCGGAATCGACTGGCTCGCTTCGAGCAGCGAGAACACATTGCGCATCAACTCGTTCTCCTGATACGGCTTGCCAAGATAGCGGTTGACGCCGATATCCATCGCGCGCTGGCGGTGTTTGTCGCCGGTACGCGAGGTGATCATGATGATCGGCACGTTCGCCAGCCTTGGATCGGCCTTCATCGTGGTCGCCAGCTCGTAGCCGTCCATGCGCGGCATTTCGATATCGAGCAGCATCAGATCGGGGACCCGATCGGCCATCCGTTCCAGCGCGTCGATGCCGTCCTTCGCGGTGACGACCTCGAAGTTGTTGCGTTCCAGCACGCGGCTGCTGACCTTGCGCATGGTGATCGAGTCGTCGACCACCATGACCAGCGGCACCGCGCGCTGTTCGACAGCCAACTGCGGCTCTGCGTCCTCGATATCCGGCAGCAGTGCGGCCTGACGGCGCACCAGCGGTGCGATGTCGAGGATCACCATGACGCTGCCGTCGCCCATGATCGTGGCGCCGAAGATGCCCGGAATCGACGCGACCTGCGGTCCGATCGGCTTCACCACGATTTCGCGATTGCCGATGATCTGATCCACAGTCACGGCGATATGCAGATCACCCGAGCGGGTGAGCAGCAGCGGCATCTGCAGCTGGCCTTCGGCCTTTGCCGGCGCATGGCCAAGCAATTTGCCGAGGTCGTGCAACACGTACTCTTCGTTGCCGTAGCGGTAGCTGGTGAGGTCGCCCTTGGCCAACTCTTCGCGCCGGATGCGACCGACGCCGCGCACCGACGCGATCGGTACAGCGAACGTGGTTTCGCCGATCCGCACGAACGCTGCCTGGGTGACCGCGAGGGTCTGCGGCAAGCGCAGGTTAAATATGGTGCCGACGCCTTTCTCGGAATGGATGTCGAGCGTGCCGCCAAGCTGGCGGACTTCGCTGGCGACTACGTCCATGCCGACGCCGCGGCCGGCGAGCCGGCTCACTTCTTCAGCCGTGGAGAAACCTGGTTCGAGGATCAGCGCGTTGAGCTGCGCGTTCGACAAGGCGACACCTTTTCGCACGAGACCACGGGTTTCGCCGCGCTCGCGGATCGCCTTGCGGTCGAGGCCGGCGCCGTCGTCGCTGATCTGCAGCACGACTTCGGAGCCTTCCTTGCGCACCGCGATAGTGACCGTGCCTTCTTCCGGCTTGCCGGCCTGCTTGCGCTGCGAGGGTTTTTCCAGACCGTGCGCCATCGCATTGCGGAGCATGTGCTCCAGCGGCGCAGTCATGCGCTCGAGCACGTTGCGGTCGAGTTCTCCCTGGGCACCGTCGAGCTTCAGCAGGACCTGTTTGCCGGTGTCGGTCGCGGCCTGACGCAGGACACGGCGCAGACGCGGCACGACGGTGTCGAATGGCACCATGCGGGTGCGCATCAGACCTTCCTGCAGCTCCGAGCTCACGCGCGACTGTTGCAGCAACAGCGTTTCGTAACCCTGGGTCAGATCGTCGAGCGTATTGTGCAGACTGCCCAGGTCGGCCGCGGTTTCCGCAAGCGCGCGCGACAGCTGTTGCAGGTTGGAGAAGCGGTCGAGTTCCAGCGGATCGAAGGTCGCGTCGCGGGTTTCGCCCTCGCGCTGATAGCGGGCGATGATCTGCGCTTCGGTCTCGATGTCGAGACGACGGAGCTGGTCGCGCAGACGGGTGTTGGTCTGCTCCATTTCCGCGGTGGCGCCGCGGAATGCGCCCAGCTGCTGTTCGAGACGCGAACGATAGATCGCGACTTCACCGGCGTAGTTCACCAGGCGGTCGAGCAGTTCGGCACGAACGCGGACCTGTTCCTGCGAGCCGCGCAAACTGCCGTCATCATCGGCATTGACGCCGAATTCCATCGGCGCAGACAGCGCTTTCAATGCCGGCAACGGCGTATAGCCCGGAGCCGACGCTGCGTCTGGCTGCTCGGCATCTGCGGCATCTGCGGCATCTGCGGCATCTGCGGTGTCTGCGGTGTCTGCGGTGTCTGCGGTGTCTGCGGTGTCTGCGGTGTCTGCGGTGTCTGCGGTGTCTGCGACCAGGGTGTCCGCCGATTCAAACGTCAGCGCTACGTCGTCGACAACACCCGAATCCAGATCGGGAGCGACAGGCTCGGCCGGTGCGGTGAATTCAGCGATGGCATCCTCGCCAAACGCGCTTTCGTTGAAGGTATGTTCGACCATCGTCTGTTCGACGAGATCGGACATTCCGATCGGCGTAGCGGCGGATGCGGTTTCGTCGACAGACGATTCTATGGGCGTCGTTTCAAACGCTGCGTCTTCGATACTGGCCTGTTCGGGCGCGCGCTCTTCCAGCGTGCTCTCTTCCAGCGCGCTCTCTTCCAGCTTGATCTCTTCGAATGCAGCATCGTCCGAAGAAGCCTGTTCGATGAAGGTCGCTTCGGACAGGGTCGCTTCGGTCGGGCTTGCTTCGATCGCAGGCTCGTCGACGGCAGCCGCATCGATAACCGGTGCTTCGATCAACGCGTCTTCAGCGGCCGGCGCTCCAGATTCCACCGCGCCAACCGGTTCTGCCGCCCATGGCGCTTCGACCGGCAGTTCGACCGGAATTCCGAGCGCG
>JANLSB010000611.1:0-1671 GCA_031362125.1 Lysobacterales bacterium
ATGCGGATCATGACCCGCATGGGCGCCGCAGCATTGACGCGCATGGAACGGGAGGGGCGCGCGGGTGGTTCGTTCGTGAAAGGTCTGCACTCGGTCGGCGAACTCGACCCGAACCGCCGGTTCATCATGCATTTCCCCGAAGAATTGACGATCAAGTCGTTCGGCTCAGGCTACGGCGGCAATGCGCTGCTCGGCAAGAAGTGCCATGCGCTGCGCATTGCCTCGTATCAAGCGCGCAGCGAAGGCTGGCTGGCGGAGCACATGCTGATCCTCGGCGTGCAGAACCCGCAGGGCGAAACGCATTACATCGCTGCCGCATTCCCGTCGGCCTGCGGCAAGACCAATCTCGCAATGCTGATTCCGCCGGAGGGTTACCGCAAGGACGGCTGGAAGGTCACCACCATCGGTGACGACATCTGCTGGATGCGCCCCGGTGCCGACGGCCGGCTCTATGCGATCAATCCCGAGGCTGGATTCTTCGGCGTCGCGCCCGGCACTTCAAGCAAATCCAATCCCAATGCCCTCGCGACGATCCAGCACGACACCATCTTCACCAACGTCGCCCTGACCGCCGACGGGCAGCCGTGGTGGGAAGGCCTGGATGACGGCGTACCCGTCTTTGATTGGCGTGGTCGTGAATACGATTCCAATGCGCCTGCCGCAAGCCGCGGGCCGGCCGCGCATCCGAACGCCCGCTTCACGGTCAGCGCCAAACAATGCCCGTCCTATTCGCCGAAAGCCGAAGACGCACAGGGCGTGCCGATCAGCGCGATCGTGTTCGGCGGCCGTCGTGCATCGCTGGTGCCGCTGGTGTTCGAGGCTCGCGACTGGATCCACGGCGTGCTGGTCGGTGCGGCGATGGGCTCGGAAACCACCGCTGCCGCAACCGGCGAGGTCGGGGTGATGCGCCGCGACCCGATGGCGATGAAACCATTCTGCGGCTACAACTTCGCCGACTATTTCGGGCACTGGCTGTCGTTCGACAGCGCCGGTGCCAGGCTTCCCAGGATTTTCCACGTCAACTGGTTCCGCAAGGGCGACGACGGCAAGTTCCTGTGGCCGGGCTTCGGCGACAATCTCCGGGTGATCGAGTGGATGATCGGGCGCGTTAGGGGCTCCACAGGTGCCGTCGATACACCCATCGGCGCGTTGCCGCGTCCGGAGGATATGAATCTTGACGGCATTGGGCTGAGTGACGAGGCCCGCGAAAAACTGTTCGGCTTCGATCGCGCCGGCTGGCAGTCCGAATTCGCCAGCATCGGCGAATTCCTCGACGAATACGGCCCTCGCATGCCTGCAGCGCTGAAGGCCGAGCAGGCGCGGATTCTCGGCACGTTGGGCGGCTGATTCCACGCACGCTCAGCGCCAGCCGCAACGCCACCATGCAGTGGCGTTGTCTGGCGCAGGTCAGCTCCCGGTGCCTGTCCGAGCGTGAGGCTCTAAACTGCCGCCATGTCTAATAAACAACAGGCGCTCTGGCAGCAGGGCCAACGTCACAGCCAACAGCGTCAATGGTCTCAGGCCGTAGCGTCTTACGAAGCTATCGTCGAGCACGATCGCAACTTCCTGCCGGCGTGGCTGGAGTTGTCGACTGCTAAAGAGCAGCTCGATGGCTACCGCGATGCTTTCCGGGCGGTACTGCAGGCCTCGCGCGTCGACGGCGTGCCGCCG
>JANLSB010000614.1:0-7579 GCA_031362125.1 Lysobacterales bacterium
CGCTTCAGCAACGGGCACTCGCGCAGGTCGAAATGCTGCAGCACCGAAAGGGTACCGTTGAGATAACTGATGCCGTGTTCAGCCACGAAGCAAGGTAATCGCATCGGATCCAGCCGCACCTCGTCCGGCACCACGACCAGCGTCTGCGAATTGATCAGCGCGATCAGGGTCTGGCGCATGAACGGCTCGAACACCAGTGCCGCGAACAGTGCCACATTTTCGGTGCCGGCTTCGCGCATCCCATAGCGCTCCGACAGGTCGGTGATGCTGTTGACGACGCTGTGGTGAGTCTTGGGAACACCCTTGGGAACGCCAGTGGTTCCGGAGGTATAAGTGACGTAGGCGATCTGGTGGCTGCCGAGACCGAGATCGGGATCGACTTGCTGATCCTCAGCCTCGCCGCTTGCTTCCGCCAGCACTTCGTCGATATCGACGATCTGCAGATCGGGGCAAACGTCCGCCAACATCTCACGAAGTCGGTCGGCGTAATGGCGATGGGTGATGATCCGATGCGAACCGGTGTCGCGCATCATGAACTGGATGCGGTCGGCCGGATAGCTCGGGTCGAAGGGAACGTATGCGGCGCCCGCTTTCCAAAGGCCGATGGTGGAGACGACTATGCGGTAGCTCTTGTCCAGATACAGACCGACGATCTCGCCCTGCTGCACTCCCACCTGCAGCAGCCGGTGCGCGAGCCGGTTACAGCGGCGGTTGAGCGTGTCGTAGCTCAAGCGCGCGTCGCCGCATACGACGGCGCAGCGATCGGGCGAACGGTGCACCGCCGCCTCGAACAAATCGTCGAGGCGCAAGGCTTCCGGAAACTCGCCGTCGGTGGCGTTCCAGCGCTCCAACTGTCGCTTCTGCTCGTCGGAGATCAATTCGAGATCGGCGATCGTGCAGTCCGGACGCGCGGCGATCTGCCACAGCGCCTCTATGACGATATCTAGTACGCCTTTCATTACCTCGGCTTCAAACAGCTCCGGCGCGTAATGCAAGCGGCACTGCAGACGCTGGCCGACCGGGTCGTCGCGCACGAGGAGCGCGAGCGGTAGTGGCGGCATTCCGATCGGTGGGCGTTCGTCCGTCGTTTCGATCAGGACCGCGTCGAACAGGCTCTGTCCTAGCAGCGCGCTCGCGGCGATGAAAGCATCGTCGTGGGCAAGTGCGCGCCCGACGTCGCGGACGCCGCCGAGGCAGGAGAGAGTGGATTGCACGCGATGATCGACGATCGACGGTTGCAGACGCGCCGAGACGCCGTCACCCTTCACCCAACCGACCACGGTCTGCGCGCCGTTGCCGTAGGCTTCGAGCGCCCGATGCAGGCACACCAGCGCCATCGCGGGCAGGGAAACGCCGGAATGCCGGGCGATGAACGCCGTCAGCTCGGCATAGGCCGCCCCCTCGACGACCGCCGAAATGTCGTGCGCCGGCCCGAAATCGTGGCCGTCGTCGCGGACGACGATCCTGTGGCGCCATGGGCCTTTCAGAAGAATGTCAAGATCGCAGCGGTCGTCTTTCATCGCGTCGATGGATTGCCGCCAGTCATTGGCGCTGGGCAGGATGCTCGTGTTGTTCATGGTTGCCACTGCCCTTGACTCCTGTGATGGATTGTGGTTTGCGAATGGGGCGAACATCCGGAACGGGGTCCTACTTCGATTTTACAGACACTTCAAGAAAGAAGCTGTTAGCGCCGAACCAAAATTGACCCACTTTGTAAGCGTCCGCCCACCTCACCTTGACGCCGTCGATTGACCAGCTTGGCTGTTGAGAACCCACCGATGCGGCAGCAGCTCGCCGATGTGCTTGTCCAGCGTCGTCGGCAGGCGGGTGAGCACGTCGGTCAGCCACGCGTGCGGGCAGTGGCCGTTGGCTTTGGCCGTTGCCAGCAGGCTCATGATCGCAGCGGCGCGTCTGCCCGCCGTTTCGCTGCCGGTGAACAGCCAGTTCTTCCGCCCCAGGGCGATGGGCCGGATTGCGTTCTCGATGGCGTTGTTGTCGATCAGGTAGCGGCCGTTGTCCAGATAGCGGCGCAATGCCGCTGCCCGTTTGAGGGTGTAGTCGATTGCGTTGGCGCTGCCGCTGTTGCCGACGATGGTCGGTCGCAGTTTGATCAGCCATTCAAATAGCGCATCGACCTGTGGTTTGGCATGGCGTTGCCGATGCGCGTGCCGGTCTTCGGCGCTCATCCCCCGGGCTTGTTGTTCGATGTGATACAGCGCCGCGATCCGCTGCAACGCCTCGGCCGCGATCTCGCTCGTGTTCGCCTTGTGCAGGTCGAAGAACTTGCGCCGCGCATGCGCCCAGCAGCCCAGTTCGACGATGCCGTCTTTGAACAAGGCCTTGTAGCCGGCGTAGTCGTCCACCATCAGCGTGCCGTGCCAACCGTCGAGGAAGGCGCCGGCATGCTTGCCGCTGCGGCTGGTGCAGTAGTCGAAGAGGATGATCGGCGCGCCTTGCGATGCGCTGCGATAGGCGAACAGATACGCCTGTTTGGTCTTGCCCGCGCCTGGATCCAGTTGCGCTACCGGCGTCTCGTCCGCGTGCAGCACATCGCATCCATGCAGTTCCAAACGCATCGCATCCACCAGCGGTTGCAAACGCACCCCGACCGCGCCGACCCACTCGGCCAACGTCGTGCGGCTGATCTCCACGCCGCTACGCAGGAAGATCGCTTCCAGACGGTACAGCGGCAGGTGGTCGACGTACTTGCTGGTGATGACGTACGCCATCAGCCCCGGCGCGGCGATGCTGCGGTCCAGAATGGCCGGCGCCACCGGCTCGGCCACCACCGTCTCGCAGGCGCGGCAGGCGTACTGCGGATACACCTCGCGGCGCACGAAGAACTTCAGCGGCTCGCAGTCCAGCGTCTCGCGCACGTGCTCGCCGATCTTCACCAGATCGCCCACGCAGCGGCCGCAGGCGCAACCTTCCGGTTCGTGCACCGTCTCCACCCGCGGCAGCTCCGGCGGCAGCGGACGGCGCACCGCTGGCGGACGCGGCTTGTTCATCGACGACGGATCGCGCAGCGCCTCCAGCGCATCCTCTACCGCCGCGATGTCCGCCGCCATCGTCTCCTCGAACAGCTCACGCTGCTCGGGATTGAGCTTCTCCGAACAGGACGAGAACGTGATCCGGCGCAGTCGCGCGATCTCCGCCGTCAGCTTGGCGATCTTCGCGGTCTTGTAGTCGATCTCGGAGGTCTTGCGACAGATCGTACGCTCGTGCGCTGCGATCAGCGCATCGCGTTCGGCAAGCTGTGCATCGCGCTTGCTCAACTGCACGTTACGATCATTGAGTTGCGCATTACGATCGTTCAATTGCGCATTGCGATCAATCAAGTGCGCCTGCTGTTCGATCAGCATCGTTCGCAAGATCGCGATGTCGTCGATGTCGTCGATGTGATTGAAGTCTACGCTGCGCATGACGCATAGCGTAGCAATTTATATCCTTCCTGCAAGCACTTTTGTGCGACTCATGCGCTGCCAATCGATACCGCGAATCAACCACTCGAACTGCACAGCATCCAACGACCACACCGCATCGCCAGCGCGCGGCCAAACAAAACGTCCATCGTGCAAACGACGCACCGCCAGCCACACCCCGTGCGCATCCACGCACAACACCTTGATCCGCGTCCCCGCACGATTGCGGTAAATGTACGCACCACCATCCACCGGGTCGCGCCCCAGCGACGCCTGCGTCAACCGCCACAACCCATCCACACCGCAGCGCAGATCCACCGGCTCCCGCGCCAGCCACCACCCCGTCGGCCTCAACATGCGCGCAACTCACGCAGCCAGCGCGACAACGCATCCGAACACAGCGACACCGGCAACCGCATCATCACCCCGTTGCCCAGCAACACCTCGACCGACACCGGACAAGGATCCACCGCCTGCGCGTCCACGACCACCGGCAACAGCGCAAGCCCATCAGACAGCTTGCGGCACCAATACCCGAATGTCTGCACAGCGACGCCATGCTGCACGCACCACGCCCGCTGACTCAGCCGTAAGCGTGCGGCCACGACACCTAGCGATCAGCGGTCGAGCGTGATCAGCCCGCCGGCTGCCAGCGATGTGGCAGCAAAGTCTCGATGTCACGATCCAGCGTTGTCGGCAGCCGCGTGAGCACATCGGTCAACCAGGCGTGCGGCTCGCGGCCGTTGGCTTTGGCGGTGGCGAGCAGGCTCATGATCGCGGCGGCGCGTTGGCCCGCGGTTTCGGAGCCAGCGAACAGCCAATTCTTTCGTCCTAGAGCGATGGGCCGGATTGCGTTCTCGATCGGGTTGTTGTCGATCGGATAACGGCCGTCGTCGAGATAGCGCGTCAACGCGGGCCAGCGTTTCAAGACGTAGTCGATCGCGTTCGCCGTGCCGCTGTTGCCGACCACGGTCGGGCGCATCGCATCGAGCCAGGTCTTGATTTCGTGAACCAGCGGCGCCGCGTATTGTTTTCGGTACGCATGCCGGACGGCATCATCCAGGTCCCGCGCCTTGGCTTCGATCTGGTACAGCGCCGCGATCTTGGTGATCGCCTGTTGCGCAATCTGACTGCCGCTGGCCTTGTGCTGGTCGACGAATTTGCGTCGGGCATGCGCCCAGCAGCCCAGTTCACTGATGCCGTTCGCCAATAGCGCCTTGTAGCCGGAATAGTCGTCGACCATCAGCGCGCCGCGATACTCACCCAGGAAGCTCTTGGCGTGATGTCCGCTGCGGCTGGTGCAAAAGTCGAACACCACGATCGGGTGGTCGGTCGCGGTGCGATAGGCAAACAAATAGGCGCGCTTGGTCTTGCCGGCGCCCGGATCGAGCATCGCCACCGGCGTCTCGTCGGCATGCAACACCGGATGGGTCAGCAGTTCGGCGCGCATCGCCGCGACCAAGGGCTGCAGCGCAACCCCGGCCGCGCCGAGCCATTCGGCCAGGCTGGTGCGGCCGATTTCCACGCCGCTGCGGGCGTAGATCGCTTCCTGGCGGTACAGCGGCAGATGATCGACGTACTTGCTGATCGCCACCTGGGCAATCAAACCCGGGGCGGCGATGCCGCGATCGACAATGGACGGCGCCACCGGTGCGGCAGTGATCGTCTGGCAATCGCGGCAGGCATACTGCGGATAGATGGCCTTGCGCACGAAGAACTCGAGTGGCTTCACATCGAGCTTTTCGCTGACGTGCTCGCCGATCTGCACCAGGACGGCGCCGCATTGGCCGCAGGTGCAGCTGTCGGGCTCGTGCCGCGTCTCGATGCGCGGCAGACTGGCCGGCAACGGCTGGCGCTTGGGCGTGCCGCGCGACGCTTTGGCCTGAGCGGCGAGCTCCGGCAACTGCAGCGCCTCCAACTCGGTCTGCACCGCGGCAATGTCCGCCGCCATGGTCTCCTCGAACAAGGCCCGTTGTTCGGGATCCATTTTCTCCGAGCGCGCCGCGAACTGAACGCGGCGCAGCCGCATGATCTCGGCGGTCAGGGTCGCGATCTTGGCGCTCTTGTAAATAATGGTGCGCTGCTGCGAGCTGACTTGTGCTTCCTGCGCGGCGATCGTCGCATCGCGCTCGGCGATGCCGGACTCGCGCTCCGCGATTTTCGCCAGCTGATCAATGACAATGTCGTGCAGTATTTTTACATCAGTGATCGAAGTAATTTGCGCGGCATCCATGCCAGCAGATTACCCGATTACATGCGTTGGGAAAATACTTTATTCCCACTCAATCGATGCCAATCAACACCGGCACACAGCCAGGCAAACTGTTCAGCGCTCAATGCGCAAAACGCATCGCCTGGACGCGGACCCATGAAGCGTCCTTCGTGCAATCGGCGCGTGCACAACCACACGCCCTGGTCGTCCACCACCAGCACCTTGATCCGCGTGCCGTTGCGATTACGGAAGACATAGGCGGCACCCGCTTGCGCCGTTTGTCCGAACACCGTCTGCACAGCCACCCACAACCGATCCATGCCGCCGCGCAAATCCATCGGTGCCACCGCGATCCACCACTGCGCTGGCATCAGCATCCGGCCAGGCTCCGCAACAGCCTCGCCAGCCAGGCAACATCGGTACCGTGCGGTAGTCGGTCCTGCAGAATTCATCAGACCATCACTGCAACCCGACTTGGTGCTCTCTCACCGATCTGCGTGCACCATTTGGCCCAGAACTTGGCCAGGAACAGAGGCGCAAAAAACGGCCCAAGACCCAGGCGCACGATCGCCCGCAGCAGCCAGCGCAGGTTGTAGCCCGCCGCACACAACACCGCATTCAACGCATCACCTTCGCCGCCTTTCAACCAGCAACGACGCATCCGGTGATCCTGCTTCAGATGCCCGATCACAGGCTCCACCGCTTGTCGCCGCTTCAACGATTCACGTTGCGCACCCGTCAGCGACTTGTACTTGCCCCGATGGATCAGCTTCATCGGCGTGATCGCTTCGTCTCCACCTCGATATCCCAGGTCCGCGTATACCGTGTGCGGCTTCGCGCCCACGTCCTGAAGCACGATTGTGCTTTGCTCCATCTGCTCGCCAAGCGTGTGGCCGTCATACGGATTGCCTGCAAAACTCCGTGCGCTAACAATCAAGCCGCAGTCGATGCCAATCGCGATGCCGACCTTCACCCCGAACTCGTACGGCTGCCGTGCCTTGCCCTTGCCGATGCATTCCACCTCCGGCGCGTGCAATGCGTACAGCTTGTCTTTGTCGTGCCTGCGCTGCATGCGGATCCGTTCGGCCCGCTCCAGCCAAAGCCTCAGCCGTGCCTGCGCATCCGCCGGCAGCGTCTTCATCCCACGCTGCACATCGCGCAACAACCGACCCAGTATCGTCCGCTGACGCTTCAACACCCGATGCAATCGCTTGAACTGCTTCGCATGCGCATAACCGCCAGCGCGGCGACGCAGTGACTTGCCTTCCTTCGCGTACGTCTGCTTCAACTCCAGACCCGCACGCTTGGCCAGCAACGCAATCTTTGCCCGCGATACCTCCAACAGACGACTATCGGTCGGATACGACACCGCCTTCTCCTGCACCGTAGTGTCGACCACCACCACTTCCAGATCGGCAACCGTCACCGCCTTCATCCTAACCGCCGTCGTGAGCGTGCGCGACAGCAGTTCTTCCACGCCCGCTTCACCCAGGATCCGGCGGAACCGCCCCAACTGGGTCGCATCGCACGGCAAACGCGGCTCGTAGTACGTCATCCCGCTGAAGAACTGCCACACTACGTTCTCAGCCCAGCGTGCGCAAACAGACTCGTCACTCTCGTTGAAGGCGTGCTTCAGATACAGCAACGACACCATCAACCGGATCGGCAGTCGCGGGCGTCCCGCCGCGCTCGTTCCGGCGCCGGCCACCTGCAGCGCAGGCCCGAACAAATCGCAATCCTCGACTTCACGCCCCGCACGAATACTGCGTGCGAACAGCGGCGCCAATCCCGCCTCAATGCCCGCCCAATCCATGCGGCTCGCCAGCACCGCCAGCGGGTGGCGAAGATCGATCATCGTCTCCAGCCGGGCGCGAAAGAAGTCGGCAGTCATCGCTGTATCCATCTCCCAGAAAACTCACGCTATTCATACCAAAACTGGGAGCTT
>JANLSB010000625.1:0-2777 GCA_031362125.1 Lysobacterales bacterium
GGATGTCGTCGGTACCTGCGCATTGATGCCCGAAGCCGACGGCGTCTACGAACTCACCAAGATGGCGGTCGACGAACAGTGGCAGGGGCTCGGCATCGGCCGTGCGCTGATGGAAGCGGCGATCGACGAATTCCGCCGCCGCGATGGCCACCGGCTGTTGCTGGAAACCAACAGCAAACTGACGCCTGCGGTGCGTCTTTATGAAAGCATGGGCTTCGAGCATCAGGCCTCGATCAAACCCGACTCGCACTACGACCGCGCCGATGTCTACATGGTGTGGCACGATCCGCAGGACACAGCGCCGGCCCCCTGACCGTGGCCCATGCCCCCGGCGTATCCTGCCGGTCTACCCGCACCGGAGCCGCCCCGTGTTCAAACCGAAAACGCTGCTGCTGGCTTTTCTCGCCGGCTTCATCGCAACCCTGCTGTTCCATCAGGGCCTGCTGCAACTCCTGCATCTGGCGGGCAAAGTGCCAATGGCCGCCTGGAACATGGACCCCACGCCGCCGCTGGGCGTACCCAAAGTCATCTCGCTCGCCTTCTGGGGTGGCCTGTGGGGCATCGCGCTGTGGGCGATGATCCGCAAGCGCACCGGCACCGCGCACTGGCTGCTCGCAGTGGTGCTCGGCGCGGTGTTGCCCAGCCTGGTCGCATGGTTCGTGGTGTTTCCGATCAAGGGCATCGCGCTGACCGGCACGCTGGTCGGCGGTGCGCTGCTGCTCAACGGTGCCTGGGGACTCGGCGTGGCGTTGTGCATGCGCCTGTTCGGGCAACGCGCCTGACTCTCGATCGTCGATGGCCATCGACGGACGCAATCGATCTCGAATTCGGAACCCGGAGATGTCATCAGTGAAATCGATCGCCCCGCTGCTGTTCTGCACCACCCTGCTGTTCGGCTGCACGACACAGACCAGACTCGATGCACCGCCGCCGATGACGGGCCCCACGCCGGTCGCAGCTGCGCCCGCGCCCGCAGCCGAATACCGATCATTGAGCTTCGATCCCGGCACGCAGCGCTGGTGGGATTCCGCCACGGTCTACGAGATCTGGCCGCGCTCGTTCAAGGATTCCGACGGCGACGGCAACGGCGATTTCAACGGCATGACCTCGAAGCTCGATGACCTGAAAGACTTCGGCGTGAATGCGATCTGGCTGACACCGATGTTCGAAGCCCCGTCGTACCACGGCTACGACTTCCAGGATTTCTACAGCGTCGAACGCGACTACGGCACGATGGCCGAGTTCGAGCATTTCATCGCCGAATCGCACAAGCGCGGGATCAAGGTCATCCTCGATCTGGTGCTGAACCACATCTCCGACCAGCACGACTGGTTCCTCAAATCCGCGCGCAGGGAAGCAGGCTATGAGGACTATTTCATCTGGCGCGACCAGCGGCCGGCAGGCTGGGGGCAGGCGTGGTCGGATCAGCCGAATCCCGAAGCGGTGTGGCACTGGAACGCAACGCGCAAGGCCTATTACTACGGCGCCTTCGGCAGTTCGCAGCCGGACGTGAATCTGCGCAGTCCGAAAGTCGTCGCTGAACTCGACAAGCTCGCTGCGTTCTGGCTGAAGAAAGGCGTCGACGGCTTCCGCCTCGATGCCGTGCGCTATGCCATCGAAGACGGCCCGCTGTCGCAGCAGGCGGATACGCAGGCCACGCTCGACTACTGGACCGGTTTCACGAAACGCGTGAAAGCCATCAATCCCGATGCGCTGCTGGTCGGCGAGGCCTGGGCGCCGCTTGAAATTACCGGCCGCTACCGCGACGGCGGCAAGGGTCTGGACGCCGCATTCGATTTCGACTTCGGCAATATCGTCATCGACATCCTCAATCCGAACGCCATGCGCCGCGCCGACTTCGGCACGCTCAGCGACACCGACATCGGCAAGAAACGCGACAGCCTGTGGACCAATCTCCAGCAGCGCGCCGCCGCCGCGCCGATGGGCTATTTCTCGCCGTTCCTCACCAACCACGACCAGAACCGGATCATGCACACGCTGGAGGGCGACACCGTCAAAGCACGCATCGCCGCCAGCCTGCTGCTGACCTCACCGGGCGCCGCGTATCTGTACTACGGCGAAGAGATCGGCATGTCGCAGCACAACACCGGCGAAGACCGCTATCGCCGCGCACCGATGCAATGGACGGACGACGCCAACGCCGGCTTCAACACCACCGACCGCAACTGGATCGACCTGCCTGCACCGCAGGGCTATCGCGGCGACCAGGGCGCATGGTGGTCGAAATACTGGAAAACCCTACGTGGCAAAGGCCATTCCGTCGCCGCGCAGCAGGCCGACCCTTCATCGCTGTACAACCACTACAAGCGCCTGCTCGCGGTGCGCCGTCAGAATCCGAACCTGCAGCAACCGCAGGAACTGCGCTATTTCCAAGTCGCGGAAACCAGCGCATGGGTGATGCAGGTTCTGGGCAATGGCCGCGAGACGTGGGTGGTGATCAACCTTGATCCAGCGAAAGCCGTCACGTTCGACGTGCCCGCAGCGCTGCGCGGCGGGCACGTGGAGCAGTTGAGCGGCGCGAAGAAAACGCTGGGGGAACGAGCGACGTTGAATGGCGGAGAAAGCTTGGTTTTTTGACCAGTAGGTTACTTGGGTTGAGGGCTGTGCACCCAAATAGCATTGTATCCTTGATGCTTATTGGTTATTAACCCGACCTACTAGCTTTTTTCACTAGATTATGTATGGACAATACTGCTTCGAAAGGTCAACCTCAGACTTCAATCTACTATCATAGGCCAACCATGTTATGACGGCAG
>JANLSB010000339.1:0-4489 GCA_031362125.1 Lysobacterales bacterium
GTTCGCTCAGTGCGGCATCTTCGATCACGCGCGCCTTCGTGGGCCGCTGCCCCAGATTGAGGGGCGCTTCGGCGGCTTGGCGCACCAACTCGGACGCTTCCACTTTTCGCAGCGTGAACAGCAGCTCCGGCTGCGCATCCAGCCGCGCGCCAACGCCGTAAAGCACCGCTGCGACGTGTTTGCACATCGTCGCCCAGTCCGGACAGGAACACGTGAAACGAATCTGTTTCGGCGCGGGGAACAGCCCGGTGCTCGGTTGACACAGGCGCTGCATCATTGCTTTCGAGAACGTGCCCTGCAACAGCGCCACCAGCGAATCGATCGAGCCGGTACTGTCCTTCGCCAATGCCTTCCAGCGCTGTGCGGATACAGCATCGACATCGATCTCGACTTGGTAAAGGCGTGATCCCATGACCTTCGCGTGCACCTTGCCGGGCTGGATTTTCAAATCCACGACCGAGCCGTTGCGCAGATAGGTGCGGCCGCGCGGCAGGCGATTGTCGTAATCGCTGTAGGCCTCGAGATTGTCGCACCAGGCCTTGCCCCAGAAGGTTATGGCGATGGCACGCCCACTCGCCGTGACCGGCGCATAACCCTTGCCCGCTTTCTTGGCTGTGGCGGCGGCCTTCTCTGCCTGCGCCCGTCGCTTGGCCACCGGCACATAGGGCTTCCAACCCGAATAACCCATACGTTCATTCCTCGATGGCATGAATGTCCAGTTTCACCAGATCCAGCAATTCGCTGTCGGACATCCCGGTGAGGTTGATTTCCGCGCCGCCCTGCAGCACGTCTTGCGCCAGTCGCTGTTTGGTCGCGATCAATGCGTCGATCCGTTCTTCGATGCTGCCACGGCACACGAATTTGTGCACCAGCACATTGCGGTGCTGGCCGATGCGATAGGCGCGGTCGGTCGCCTGATCTTCCACCGCCGGGTTCCACCAGCGATCGAAATGGATCACATGATTGGCCGCCGTGAGATTCAGCCCCGCGCCGCCGGCCTTCAGCGACAGCACGAAAAAAGGCACGTCTTCCTGTTCCTGGAAACGGCGCACAAGTTCGCGCCGTTTGGCGACCGGCGTGCCGCCGTGCAGCACCAGCCCTTCGCGACCGAACAGCCCGCCCAGAAACGCAGCCAAGGGTGCGGTGGTTTCCTGGAACTGGGTGAAGACCAGCACTTTTTCCTGCCGCGCGGCGATCACCTCCACCAGCTCCGCCAGTCGCGCGAACTTGCCGCTGTCCGCAGCCCGCCAGACGCCGTCGCCCAGCCAGTGCGAAGGATGGTTGCAGATCTGCTTGAAGCGCATCAGGAAGGCCAGCACGCGCCCCCTGCGCGCGATGCCATCGTCGCTGTCCGCCAGCACCTGTTTCAATTCCTCGACCGCACGCTGATAAAGCACCGCCTGCGCCGTGCTCAGGCCGCACCAGGCCACCACTTCAGTCTTGTCCGGAAGATCGGTGATGATGCGCCGGTCGGTCTTGAGGCGGCGCAGGATGTACGGCGCCACCAGACCACGCAGCGGCCCGTAATGCGTGAGCCGCTTGCTGTAGTTGGCGAACGCCCGCTGCGAACCGAGCAGTCCCGGAAGGGCGAAGTCGAAGATCGACCACAGATCGGAAAGACGGTTTTCCACCGGCGTGCCGGTCAGCGCGATGCGCGCATCGGCCTTGAGCTGTTTGACCGTGCGCGTCTGCCTGGCGCCGGGCGTCTTGATGGCCTGGGCCTCATCGATCACCGCCAGCCGCCAACGCGCCTCCACCAGCGCTGGCAGGCGCGGCAGCGTGGCGTAGCTGGTGATGACCAGATCGAACGCCGAGAGTTGATCGGCATCCAGCGTGCGCAGCGCCTCGCGCGACTGAAAGGCTGGATGCGCCACGAGCACTTTCAGCGAGGGCGCGAAGCGTCGCGCTTCCTGTACCCAGTTGTCCAACAGCGACGCCGGCGCAACCAGCAATGTGGGGCGGCTCTGCGCACCGGACTCGCGCTGCAGTACCAGCAGCAGCGCCAGGACCTGGATGGTCTTGCCCAGCCCCATGTCGTCGGCGAGACATGCCCCCAGCCCCAGCCGGCTCAGCAGATACAGCCAGCGCAGACCGGCCTGTTGATAGGGGCGCAGCGTCGCGTTGAGCGCTTTGCCCGGGTCGACGGCTGCCAGCCCCTCGGGCGTCCGCAGCCCGCGCAGCAGTTCGCTCAGCCACGGCCCGGCGGCGACTTCCGACCATTCGGGGTCCGGTGCATCGTCGGCTTTCAGATGGGCCCCGGCCAACAGGCGCATCGCTTCGCCGAAAGTCAGACCGTCCTCTGCGGCCTGTTCGATGGCCTCGAAGCGTGCGAGTACGGCTGCCAGTTGGCTGCGGTCCAGCGCCACCCAGCGGCCGCGCAGCCACTGCAGCTCATCGGCGCTGGCCAGCAGTGCGCGCACCTCCTCCGCGTCCAGCGGTTCGCCGTCCAGCGTCACCGCCATATCGAAATCCAGCAGCGCGCCCATGCCGAGCACCGATGGCGGCCTGGCGCCCAACGTCGCCTTGACCTGCGGCCGGCTGGGGCGACCCTGGTGCCAGCCGGCGGGCATGCGGACCACGATCCCGGCAGCCTCCAGCGCCGGAAGCGCGCGCAAAAACACGACCGCCTCGTCCACCCGCCAGCGCAGAGGGTGATAGATCTCGCCCGCCGCCACCATCTCCGCCAGCCACGGGCACTGCGCCGCCGCCCGCTGCACCGGCAGCAGCAGCGACAGCAGCTGCGTCTTGCTGCGCGCGCCGGAAAACGCGGTCAACGCCTGCGACAGCGGCACATGCTGCGCTTTGCCGTGTGCCGACAGCTGCGTGGTGTAGGTGGCGAGAAACGCGAACGGCGTCAGCGCATCCTGACGGTTCTCCGCCAAGTGGAAATGCACCCGGCCCACCAGATTCCAGGCCGGATGCCGGGCCTTGAGGAACTCCTGCAGCGATGTGCCGGCGACGGCCAGTTCATGCTGCGCCGCCGCTTCGATCTGTGCCCACAGCGCCGCCAATGCAGCCGGCGTCAGATACTCCGCACCGCGCATCGGCGGCACGTCCAGCGCCAGGGTCTCCAGCGCCTGCGCATCGGGCGTGGGCACAGCGATCGCACCGCCCTCCGGCGTCGCGGTCAGCGCCGTCACGTAGCGCACCGCGAAATCCCGCCAGTAGGCCCAGAGCGGCGGCAGCGCCGTCGCCACCTCGGCCGCCCCCAACTGCAGCAAACCATGCCCCGCGCCAACGGCAAAGGCGCGCCCGATCCGCTCCGCCAGCGCTGCCGCCAGCGGCAGTGCCTCCGGCGTAGGCGCCAGACGCAACTGGCCCTGCGGCGTCAGCGACGGCAGCAGCGGTGATGCATCGGCGGCACGGATGGCTGCATGTTCGGTGTCGAGTGTGGTCATTTCAGCGTGAGTGGCAGTGCGGGATCGGCTTCAGCCGCGATGCGCTCGCCCCTGTGGGAGCGGCGCAAGCCGCGATGCTCTTGACTCCTGACTGCGCCGTCACGCTTTCTGTACCGACGACGGTAACCCCGCAGCCACATCCCGAAACGCGGCCAGCGCGGCTTCCAAGTGATCGATGATCTCCTGTTGCAGCACGTCCGGCGGAGGCAGATCGTCGAGATTGTCCAGGCTGTCGTCTTTGAGCCAGAACAGGTCCAGGCTGGCCTTGTCGCGGGCGATCAACGCATCGTAGCTGAAGTATTTGAAACGCTCGGTTTCTGTGCGCGCGTGGCGGTTGTCGGGGTTGTAGCAGGCGATGAAATCGCGCAGATCGTCCAGTTTCAGAGGTCGCGTTTTCAGGGTGAAATGCTGGTTGGTGCGCAGGTCGTAGAACCACACGCCTTCGGTCTGAGTGCGGCCGTCTTTGCGCTTGGCGTCGAAAAACACCACGTTCGCTTTCACGCCCTGGGCATAGAAGATGCCGGTCGGCAGGCGCAGCACGGTGTGTACGTCGCAGGTCTCCAATAACTTGCGGCGGATCTTTTCGCCCGCGCCGCCTTCGAACAGCACATTGTCCGGCAGCACCACCGCCGCTTTGCCGTCCGCTTTCAGCATGCTGACGATGTGCTGCAGAAAATTCAGCTGTTTGTTCGATGTGGTTTCCCAGAAATCCTGGCGCTCGTAGGTCAGCGCATCGCGATCTTCCTCGCCTTCCTCGTTGGTGATGGTCATGCTGCTTTTCTTGCCGAACGGCGGATTCGCCAGCACGTAGTGCACTTTCTGTTGCGGTTCGGAAATCAATGCGTCCGATCGCTCCACCGACGGCTCGCCCACCAGTTCGCCGATGTTGTGCAGGAACAGATTCATCAGGCACAGCCGGCGGGTGCCGGCGACGATCTCGTTACCGTGGAACGTCTGGTCGCGCAGAAATGCCTTCTGCTTCGCATTGAGCTTCGGCGCTTCGTAACCCAGCCAATCGACGTTCTGCTTTAGCCAATCGCCGGTGCCGCTCAGCCATTCGTTGGCTACCATAAAAAAACCGCCGGTGCCGC
>JANLSB010000656.1:0-1712 GCA_031362125.1 Lysobacterales bacterium
GCGGCCACCATTATCGCAGGGGATGAGGCGCGCCGGGTGAAGATACGCCGCCATCCCGCGTTTCTCTGGGCGATCGCGCTGATCGCGATGGCGCTGTTCGCGCGCCTTGGATTCTGGCAGCTCGAACGCGGCGCCGAGAAGCGCGAGATGCTAGAAAAGGCCGGCGGCACGCTGTCATCGCGCGTGCCGCAGCCGCTCTCCACGATCGCCGACGACGCACGGTCGACCGGATACGACTGGGTCGAAATCGAAGGTCGTTTCGTCGATGCGCCGATGGTACTGCTCGACAACCAGCAACATCACGGGCGAGTCGGCGTTCGCGCTTACCGCGTGTTCGTGTTGAACGATGGCTTGCCGGTGCTGCTGGATCTGGGTTGGGTGGCGCTGCCGCCGGATCGCGCCTTGCCCCGTTCAGTCGCGGCATCCGGGAAAAAAAGGCTGGCGGGTCTGATGCTGCCGCCGCCGGGACGGGGGCTGGATGTGGGTGGGCCGGTCGCACAGCCCGACGGCACGCTGCTGGCGACCACGATCGACCTGCCGACGCTGAGCATGGCGTTGGCGCAGCCGACACTGGCGCCGCGCGTGTTCCGACCGGAACCCGAGGCCGGTTTCGGTTTCCAGCGCGATTTCGACATTCTGCCGAACACGCTGCCGCCCGAACGGCACCTTGGCTATGCCGTACAGTGGTTCGGCTTGGCGGCAGCGGTGCTGATCACCGCGCTGCTGCTGACCTGGCGCGCACGTCGCGCCTCCGCGCGCGCAGCGCATCGCAACGACAGGGGAGATACGCCATGAGCGATACCGAAGCGCTTCAACGCCGGCGCAACCGCCTTGTACTGATCGGGATCTTCGCGATCTTCTTCGGCGCGTTCGCGATCGCCGGCATTCTGCGTTTCTCGGGCTGGCGTCCCGCCGGGATGAAGAACCACGGCGAACTGCTGCAGCCGCCCGCAGACTTGCGCGCGCTCACGCCCAGGCTCGCCGATGGCACCGCGTACCGATGGGATCCGGTGCAGCGCCGATGGCGCATCGTGATCGCGCCGCCTGCCGATTGCGGTGCGCCCTGCGTCAGGCTGTCGGAACAGATCGATGTCGTGTGGCAATTGTTCGGCCGCCATGCCGATCATGTCGATGTGCTGTGGCTGGGAGAGCCGCCCGCCGGCGCCAAGCGCGGCTACGAGCTGCATGTGCTGCAAAACGATCCGCTGCTGCGTGCGGCCCTGCCGCGGCTGAACGATCCTGCCGGCGTGCCGGTCTACGTGGTCGATCCCAACGGCTTCGTCGTTCTGCGCTACGCGCCCGGATTCGATCCTTCGCATCTCCGCCAGGACATGTCCCGGCTGTTGAAACTCAAGTAAGAAGAACGCTCCCATGTCCGACACTGCCGACACCAGGCCCATCGCGCACAAGCCGACGGTCTATCGCCATTTTCACCGCATCGCCTGGCTGGCTGCGGCCTTGGCGCTTTGCGTGATCGTGTTCGGCGCTTTCGTGCGCCTGTCCAACGCCGGCCTGAGTTGCCCCGATTGGCCGACCTGCTACGGCCGCGCGACCTGGCCGTCGGTGACCGCCGATGTGAATCATCCGACCGCGCTGGACGTGCGCCCGCTGGAAGTGAGCAAGGCCTGGCGCGAACAGGTGCACCGCCACGCAGCGGCCGTATTGGGTTTGCTGGTGCTGGTACTCGCGATGCTGGCGGCGCGTCGTCGGCG
>JANLSB010000674.1:0-6853 GCA_031362125.1 Lysobacterales bacterium
TGCGCTCGCGATCCGACGCCAGACGCTGGGCGAACGTCATCCATCGATCGCGCTGAATCTCAACGACATCGGCCAGACCTATCTGGAATCGAGCGATTCGAAACCAGGCGATCTGCAACGTGCCGAGCGCTACTACCGCGAAGCCCTGGACATCTATCCCGCCGACAGCCCCGGACGTTCGATGGTGATCCACAACCTGGGCCAGGTCGCGGAAAAACGCGGCGATTTCGCTGGCGCCGAGCGTCAGTATCGCGCCGCCCTCGTCGGCCAGCGCAAACACTACGGCGACGAACACGATCGGGTGGCGATGCAGCTCAACCGGCTAGGCATCGTGCTGTACCGGCAGGGGCGGCTGGATGAGGCCGAGGCAGCGATGCGGCAGGCGCTGGCGATCTATCGCAAGCGCCTTGTAGCAGGGCATCAGCGCCTCGCAGTGGTGCTGCTGCCGCTGGGGCAACTGCTGATCGAACGCGGCCGCGCAGAAGACGCCGAGCCTCTGCTGCGCGAAGCCCTGAAAGTGCGGCGGGACGCATTCGGCAACGACGACCCGCGCACTTCGGAAGCGGCACGGGCATTGGCGGACGCCGCGCGGCGCAGGTGACGCGGCCACCGCAGCGACCGCAGCACCGCCTGCTGCGAGTTCATCGTCAGGCGCAGATTCCCGTTACCGTGACCTTCACCCGACGCAGGTTGTTGGCCTCATCGGATTCGACATTCGTCGCGGTCGCGTCGGCATGCACGTACAGCATCCAGGTGCCGGGCGCGAGCAATACGTGGCCGCTGCTGTTGGCGGCGGCACCGGATGCCAACGCGGCCAGCGGCCGGCTCGACAGCACCGCGCCATCCCTGGTCTGGAACAGGATCCGGTTGTCGGTCGGCACGGATGCGGCCGGGCCGAGATTGCGTGTGGCGTAGACGTAACGGAACGAACACTTGCCGTTCTGCGTGCTGGAAGCAGCGGCTGCAGGGATGACCGCAGTATTGCCCCAGGCGATCTGGATGCCGCCGAGCGAAAACCCGGGCTGCAGCGCGAGATCGCGCAGCACCACCAGTTGCATCACTTTGGCGTCGCCGCCGTCGGGATCGGGGCGGGTCGGGCTGTGCTGTGAATCGGCGGGCGCAGTGAGGCTCGGATCGGGCGTCTGCGCGCTTTGCGCGGCGACATCGGCGGCGGACGCGAACATCGCGACGGCCAGTGCAACGCAAGACAGCGTGCGGGCGGTGGACAACATGGTCGATCTCCTCGGAGGTGGAGGGGTTGGGGGCTGGAATGGGGCGGGCTGGAATGGGGCCGCACGCGGCGGCTCCCATTCCTTCAGTCGGGAAACGGCGGCGGAACCCGCCACATCATCCCTGCCCTCGCCAGAACGCGGAATCCGGCCGCATGAGGACGCCGCGGCCCGCAGCGACGCACCGGAAAAAAAAGTGGCGGGATCGCGCGCAGCTTCGCGACTACCTCTATGAGCCGGCATGCGTCCCCCACGACGCTGGCAGCGCAGCAGACAGACCACGCACCTTTCCCGGAGAACTACCATGCCCATGTTCCTAAAACCCGCCCACCGCCGCGGCGCGCTCTGCGCCATCGTCGCATCACTGCTGCTGTCCGGCCCCGCATTCGCGATCGATGCTTCCAAGGGCGTCTACCGCATCCCCTTCGCCAACGGCACCGAGGTCAAAGTCACCAACGACCATATCGATCACAACCCGCCGGGGCGGATCGACATGGGCGGCCGCGGCGGCAGCACCTACAGGATCGTCGCCGCCGCCGACGGTTTCGTGCGCCACGTCGTCGACGGCTTCGACAAGCGTCTGGACTGCGATGGCCTGGCCGCCGCCGACCAGAAGAACAACTATGTCTGGATCGAACATGCCAACGGCGAATGGACCAAGTACACGCATATGCGCAAGGGCTCGTCCAGCGGCAAGGCCAAGCTGAAGGTCGGCCAGTTCGTCGAAGCCGGCACTTATCTGGGCGACGAAGGCGAGGTCGGCTGCGCCAGCGGCGAGCATCTGCATTTCGAGGTCGGCGTACCAAAAGCCTCCGGCGGCATTGCGACCGTCGGCGGCTTCCTCACCGACAACAACGGCAGCAAGCGCAACCGCATTCCGCGCATCTGCGGCATCGACGGCGGACGCTTCGTCAGCGGCAAGACCTACGACGCACGCAACGTGCCCGGTGCGATCAAGCCCGGCGCCAAGGAAGTGGCGCGGCATGGCGTAGCGGCACGCGACTATCAGTGCCTGTTCGACCAGGCGACGCTGGCGGGCTATGCGCTGGAGTGGATCGACGGTTTCAGCGTCGGCGGCGATGTCCGCTACAACGCGATTTTCCGGCCGTCCGGCACCACGCCGTGGCAGGCGGTGCATGGCCTGACCGCCGCGCAATACCAGCAGCGTTTCGACCAGCTCACCGGCCAGGGCTATCGGCCCACCCAGGTGGAAAGCTACGCCAGCGACGGCGGCGTGCGCTATGCGGCGATCTTCCGCAAACAGGCCGGCCCCGAAACCACCGCCTACCACGGCCTCAGCGCACAGCAGCACCAGCAGCGCATCGACACGCTGAGCGCCGCCGGCTTCCGCCCGCGCAATGTCGCGGTCACCTCGGTGGGCGGCGAGCGACGCTACACCGCGCTCTACGAAAAGATCGATCTCGGCAGCTGGCAGAGCAAGTCGCAGCTCACCGCGAACGAGTACCAGCAGGCCTTCAACGACAACGACAAGCAGGGGCGACGGCTGATCTACGTGAACGTCTACGGCCACGGCGGCGAGACGTATTTCAGCGCGATCTGGAGTTCGAAAGCCAGCGCGAACTACAAGGCTCGCCATGGTCTGACCAGCGCGCAGTACCAGTCCGAGTGGGAAGCCTCGACCGGCGCCGGCCAACTCACCCGCGCAGTGAGCGGGTATTCGGTCGGTGGCAGCGCGCGATACGCCGGGATCTGGCGCAAGTAAATCCCCGAGTCATGCGCATCTGCTCGCAACGATGCTGCTGCGATCGCCCGGCCGGCACTCGCCTGGCCGGCACTCGCCTAGCCGGTACTCGCCCGGCCAGCACTCGCCAATCGCCGCACGAACTTCGCTTGATCGACCCCGGCGCAGGCCGACGGCGCATGCATCCACTCCGCGCCGTCGATGCGCCCCCATCCCTCAGGAGACCGACATGAAACGTTCCATCAATTCCACATTCGCAGCCGCGATGCTGATCGCACTCGCGATGACCGGCCCGGCTGCGGCAGACCCGCCGTTGGACAGCGCCGACATGGACAACACCGCGCTGTACGAAGAGCCGCAGGAAGGGCAAGCGGGCGAAGACGAAGCCAACGCCGGGCTGTCCGAAGAAGAGCCGCAAGGGCAAGCGGCGGAAGACGAATCGCAGACCCTCGCGGTCAGCACGGCTGAGGATGCGCCGTCGGACGACGGCTCAGGGGCCAGCACCGCAGAGGAAGACGACACGTCCACCGCACAGACAAGCAAGCCATCCGAAAGCAAGCCCTCCGAAAGCAGGACATTCAAGAGCGAACTGAAGCACGCACTGCTCGGTCTGCTGCTGCCCGCAGTGGAACGCCGCTTCCGCAAAGCCGTCGACAGCGACGACGACGCCAATACGGAATCCGAGCCCTGAGATCGCGTGTCGCATTCGGGTCGACATCACCGTCATTCGCCGCACACACACCACTGAAACACCTCACTCCGTACAACCAGATCCCCACCATCCAACAGGACATCCCACCATGAACACCCAACTTTCGACCAACGCCCCGCTCCATCGCGCCAGAATGGCTGCGAACGTATTCGCCCTCCTCGGCCTGTCCATGCTGGCCCTGCCGGCCGCCGCCGCCGACTGGGTCGCACGCCACGGCCTCAACTCGGCGCAGTATCAGAGCGCATTCGAAGACTTCAGCAAGAAAGGCTACCGGCTGACCTCGATCTCCGGTTACGACAGCGGCGGCGCACGCTACGCCGCACTCTGGACCAAACAGGCCGGTCCGGACTGGAGCGCGCGTCACGGCTTGAACCCGCAGCAGTACCAGGCCGCGTTCGACGATTACGCCAACAAGGGCTATCGCCTGCGCTTCGTCAACGGCTATACGGTCGGCAATCAGCCCTACTACGCCGGCATCTGGGACAAAGCCGCAGGGCCAGCATCGAAGGCGCGTCACGGCCTGACTGCGGAGCAATACCAGAATGTGTTCGACGACATGTCGAAGGATGGCTACGCGATCTCGCACGTCAGCGTACTCAGCATCGGCGGCTCGCCGCGCTTCGCCGCGATCTTCGAGAAAAACGCACCACCCACTGCGGCCCGCCATGGGCTGACGGCGGCCGAGTATCAGACTGCGTTCGAAGACTACGCAAGCAAAGGGTTCCGGCTGAAGATCGTGAGCGGCTACAAGCAGGGCAGCGGCGACCGCTATGCCGCCATCTGGGTCAAGACCGGCGGCCCGCAGTGGTCGGCGCGTCACGGCATACCGGGTGCGTTCTACCAGCACGTGTTCGACAACTACACGTATCAGAGCTGGGAGCCGCAATACATCCAGGCCTTCAATTCGGCCAGCGGCGTGCGCTTCAACGGCGTCTGGGAAAACACCGCCTTCAAGGCCAGCGATCTGGCACTGATCGAAAAGAAAGTCCGCGCCTACATGCAGGCCAACGACGTACCCGGCCTGTCGATCGCCATCAGCAAGAACGAGAAGCTGGTCTATGCGTCCGGTTTCGGCAGCGCGGACAAGGAAGCAGGCGAACCGGTCGGTACCGCACACCGTTTCCGCATCGCCAGCGTGTCCAAGCCGATCACCCGCGTGGCGGTGGCGCGCGTGGTCCAGGACACCAGTCTGGACATGAATTCCAAGGTGTTCGGCAACAACAGCGTGCTCGGCGGCCAGTACGCGACGCCGGCCAACAACCCGAAGATCGTCGACATCACTGTCGAACACCTCATCGGTCACCGCGGCGGCTGGGTCAACGTCAACAAGGACGGGGCCAAGAGCGACCCGATGTTCGCCTACACCGGCACCGACCACAAAGGTCTGATCGAGTGGACGCTGAAGGACTATCCGCTGGGCTACGACCCGGGCACCGATGATGCCTACTCCAACTTCGGCTATTCGCTGCTCGGCCGGGTGATCGAGGCGAAGTCAGGCAAAGGCTACGAGGCCTACGTGCGCGACACCATCCTGAAACCGGCCGGCGCCAGCGGCATGGTCATCGGCGGCGACAAGGAAGCCGATCGCAAGAGCAACGAAGTGAAGTATTACGGCGGCGGCGCGTATTCCAGCGTCAAACCGAAGCGTTTCGATTCGCACGGCGGCTGGATTGCCACCCCGACGGATCTGCTGCGCTTCCTGAAGCACGAATCCGTACTCGGCAACTCGTACAGCCACTACGGCGAAATGAGCGGCACCACGTCGGTGCTGCGCCGCCGCAGCGACGGCTTCAGCGTGGCCGCCGTTTCGAACAAATCGAACGACAGCACTGCGGCGATGGACACGATGCTGAAGGAGATCGTCGAAGGCGTGTCGAAGTGGCCGGACACCGACCTGTTCTGAGCGTTACGCGACAGTCGAAGCGAAAACGGACCGCATCGCGGTCCGTTTTCTTTGCGCTGCCGTCCGCTGGAACCGCTGCTCAGCTGCAGCTGCCGCTGATGATCACCCGGACGCGATTGATGTTGTTGTCCTCGTAATACTCGGCATTGGTGTTCGGCTCGTCGATTTTCGCGTACAGGATGTAGGTGCCCGGGGCCAGCACGATATCGGCGGAGTTGTTGAACACGGCGGTATACGGAATCGAACCCATGGCCATGCTGGAACCCAGCGCACCGCCGGAGGAATTAACGCGCACCGTGTTCTGGGTGGGGATACTGTTCAACAACCCGATATTGCGCACGAAGAACTGGTGGCGAAAGGTACACAGGCCGTTGCTCTTGCTGGTCGCTTCGCTGGTCGGGATGGTGGCCGTCTGCCCCCAGGGCACCAGGATCGCGTTCAGGCCGAAGTACATGCCGGTGCTGGCGAAGCCCAGCTCGCGGGCCAGGGTCAGGGCATGCTGCTCGCCTGCGGGTGTGGGCGCAGTCTGCGAGGTCGCCGAATCGCGCAGGGGGGCACTGGACGGTACGGGGACGGAGGCGAAGGCCGCAGAAGCGGCGATCAGCGCAACGGACAGACAGGCAGGACGGAACAGGGAGGGAAGTGCTGGCATGGACGTGGCCTCAGGGGATGGTGAAAATCGGGCAGCGGGCCGCTCCCTGGCCATCGCCGGCATCCCTGCGCACACCGCATGCGTCCAAACGCAGCGAGCAGCCGCCGCAGGCCAACTCAGGCGATGCGCTCAACCCCGCCCATATACCCGCGCAGGACCTCAGGCACGGTGATCGAACCGTCGGCGTTCTGGTAGTTCTCCATCACCGCGACCAAAGCACGGCCGACGGCGACGCCCGAGCCATTGAGGGTATGCACCAGCTCCGGTTTGCCGGTGGCCGGGTTGCGCCAGCGCGCCTGCATCCGCCGCGCCTGGAAGTCGCCGCAGTTCGAGCACGAGGAAATCTCGCGGTAGGTGTTCTGCGCCGGCAGCCACACTTCGAGGTCGTAGGTCTTGCGTGCCGAAAAGCCCATGTCGCCGGTGCACAGCAGCACCTTGCGGTACGGCAGGCCGAGCTTCTCTAGCACCACTTCGGCGCAGCGGGTCATGCGCTCGTGCTCGGCGTCGCTCTCGTCGGGTTTGGCGATCGAGACCAGCTCGACCTTCTCGAACTGGTGTTGGCGGATGAAGCCGCGGGTATCGCGACCGGCGCTGCCGGCCTCGGCGCGGAAGCACATCGAGTGTGCGGTCATGCGCAGCGGGAGTTTTTCCGCTT
>JANLSB010000676.1:0-3761 GCA_031362125.1 Lysobacterales bacterium
GCCTCATTCGGGTTGTAAGGCCTGAATGTATTCGCATCGTTGCTGTTCACCCCCACGCTCGGGGTCTTCAGCTGCACGCCGGCGGTCAGCGGCGCGGCGGGGTCGCTGTAGCCGTTCGCATCCGCCAGCACGTACCACAGCGTGCTGGTGCCGTACACGCGCTGGGCCAGGCTCTGCAGGGTTTCGCCTTCCAGCACCGTCGCCATTCCGCCGCCGGCCGTGTACGGGCCGCTGCCGCCGACGAGCTTGCTCAGGCTGTTGGTCTGGTTTCCCGCGCCGCTGGCCGCGTAGATCGCTTGTGCGGTCTGCTGCGAGAACCGACCGCCGCCGGTCGGTAGCGCGGTACGCACTTCCCCCCCCGCCTGCAGCTCCGCCAGCTGCTGCCCACCCGCATACACGAACTGGTAGTTCTGCGGCGTGTTGTTCGGGGCCTTCGTGCTCTGGGTGAACACGTTGCTGCCGTTCACCGTGCCCTCGCGGCGGGTCTGCACCATCCCGTCGCCGCTGTAGGTGTACACCCGCACCCGGTCGTCGATGCTCGCGCCTACTGTGGTTTCCTGCTGCTTGAGGATTCTTCCGTAGGCGTCCAGATGCAGCGTGTTGGTGGTCGGCTTGAACGTGCTGTTGGTGCTCACGCCCGCGACCGTCTTCTCCTGCCAGCTCTCCCAGCCCTCGTAGGTGCTGGTGAAGGTGTGCGTGTACCAGTCCGGGCCGTTCGGGTTGCGGGCGCTGTAGCGGTACGTGGTGAGCCGGCCCAGCGCGTCGTAGCCCGACGCGTTGTTGCTCAGGTCGGTGTCCGTCCACGCGTTGCTGCCGTCGCTCTGGGTGTAGTCCACCCGGTTCTGCAGCCGCAGCAGCGCGATGTCCGCGTACTGGTTGCCCGCTGCCTGGATGTTCTCCCGGCCCTGCAGTCCACGCTTGTACACCGCCTGCATCACCGCCCGGCCGTCGCCGTCGTACTGCAGCGTCTCCGCATCCGACAGCCAGCCGCTCACATCCACGTCTTCGGGCGCCTCCGGCTCCGGACCGCCGGTCGGCACCAGCGTCTGCTTGATCGTCCCGTTCGCGTAATAGCTGCGCGTCGCCAGCGTCTGCCCCAGCGCATCCACCGTGAACTGCTTGGCGATGCCCGCATACGCACCACCCAGCACCTGGGGATGGAACTCGTACAGCCGGTTGCCGCGCAGGTCGTAACTGCTCAGCGTAACCAGCGTCTGCACCACGCTGTTCTCGGTCTTGCGCAACACGTGTGCGGTCGCCTGGCCGCCGCCGTTGTACATCACGCTGTACGAGTCGGCGTTGTCCACCGCCACTTCGATCGCACCGTTCACCAGCACGCCGTTCACCACCGCGCCACGCAGACATTTCCGCCACCGCGACGATCACCCCCGTCGCAACGGGTGGCAGCAATGAAGCGCCACGTTTACCGCATCAACGTCCGAATCCAAAAAACTGCATGATCTTCGACCAGAGCGAAGCCGCAGGCTTCTCGTCGTCGATGATATCGTCGTCGCCCATATCGACCGTCATCGCATGCAGCTCCAGCGCGAACCATTGTCTGAACAGTTTTTCGGTGCGCGGTTGCGGCCACAACGACGGATCGGTGTACCACTCGCTCAATTCTCGCTCGAAGAATTCTTCGTAACGTGCTTCGATCAAAGCATCGACGTCCTCGGACTCGTCGCACGACGGCACCAGATACGCGGTGAGATTGCCAGCGAAATCGTATCGATTCACTTCCTGCGCGCTGATCGCGAACTCGCCGTGACCGGATTTCTTCAGCTTGGCCTCGGCGCTTTTGAGCCAATCCTTGTAAGGCTGCTTGGGCCGCAACAGCAGCACTGAGCGATTCAACATGACGCGTCCAGGATGATTGACGAAACTCGGTAATGATAGGCGAATCGTCGCCCTTGCCTCATCACTCCTGTCCCGAAACCGTGAAGCCCACTGGAATTAAGCCGAGCCGCGAAGCGGCTTCGGCTTGAATGCTGGAAATACCCTTTTATAGATTGAGTGTTGAGGGTTTCAAAGGACATGAAGAACGCGCAATCGTTCGACATCATCCGCTGGCATCTACTTCGTGGGGCATCGCTACCCGTTTGCCATTACGGCCTCAAACCATCGACCACATCAGCGCACCTATAAACTCTCTGCCAGTTCTGCGGATAGGCGTCGATGAACCTTCCGACCCTCTCCTTGATTGCCATCCTGCTTGCCGTCACACTCTGGTTGAAAGCCGACTCCCACAAACCCTTATCGTCCGTCCCTTATCGTCCGTTTCGAAACACTTCTACCCGCGGCCAAAGCCGCAACCGCCCGCGGATCCGCAGCCCCAACGGCGCAAGAACGCCAAACCACCGTGGGTACCCGACACCCTCACCGAACTCTCTCGCCTCTCGCCGCAGTGCGGTTGCCGGGCACTGGCCAACCTCTTCAATCGCACTTACCACGAGATCGGCGTCAGCGTTGGCAAGACCTATGTCTCGAACATCTTGAGCGAGCATCGCCTGACCCTGGCCCAACCCCAGCGCTATGCGCATGACATCGACACCGCCTGCCCGATCCGCACCGTCTGGGGAATCGATATGACCGGATATCGATGGTCGGCGAACATCCCGCAACTGATCTTCGGCATCATCGACCATGGCAGCCGCCGTGTGGTGAAACTCCAGACCATTCGCGAGAAGTCTTCGATCGCCCTCCTCCGCTTGCTGTTGGATGCCATCGAGCACTACGGCAAGCCAAAGAAGATCAGAACCGACAACGAAGCCGTCTTCACCTCATGGGTGTTCGCCTTCGCCTTGCGCTGGCTCGGCATCCGACATCAGCGAACGATGCCGGGACAGCCGTGGATGAACGGCCGCATCGAACGTGTCTGGTCGACGTTCAAACAACTGCTACGGATGTTCTATATTCGCAACGAAGCCGAGCTGCAGGCAACGCTCGAACTGTTACGCGACACTTACAACCAACACCGTCCGCATCAGTCGCTCAGCGGGCATACGCCTGTTGAAGCTTGGCACATCCTCGAACGCCGGAAAGCGAAACCGAAACAGCCGAAGCGACGATAACCGTCGCCCGGTCGAAAACGAAGCAAGAACGACCGGGCAGTGACTGTCCGCGAATCCGCTCGCCTGCTCGACGAAAAGTCGTTCGTAATGGCGAAAAATCGCCACTTCAAACCGCGCTCGCGACGCATGAAACCTGTGAAACGCGACGAATCTACTACCTGAACCCCAATCCCGGACCGCTGGCGGGCACGGAATCGGTATTTGCGGACAACGGACGGCACACCTCTTGAGTTCCTATTGTAGGCGCTTGTAAGATACCTTCGTCAAGTCTTGGGAGCTACCTTCATGGCGACTTCACTGTTAACCATGCTCTATATGAATTTCCCCAAGCGTCTCCTCACGCTGCGCAAGGCCAAAGGCCACACGCAGGTTTCGCTCGCCGAAGCCAGCGGTATTCATCTGCAGCAGATCAAACGCTACGAAGGCGGCAACGCCCAGCCTTCCATCGACGCGCTCGTCAAATTGGCCAAAACCTTGGCCGTCAGCACCGACGCCCTCCTGTTCGACGAAGACGACCGCGCACCGGACGACGACCTCAAGCTGCAGTTCGAGGCCCTGCAGAAGTTCACCCCGGAAGAAAAGCAGGTCGCCAAGGCCGTGCTGGAGAGCCTGATCCTCAAGCACGACGCACAGCGGTTCTCGCGCTCGGCTTGAGCCGCCTCCGCGAAGCGCAACGCTTCGCCGACATCG
>JANLSB010000684.1:0-2114 GCA_031362125.1 Lysobacterales bacterium
TCATGCCCGCCGCATTCACCTTCAACTGCCCGACCGAGGTCGAAGACGCCGCCGAGCACTACGCCGCTTTCCAGAAGCTGCAGACCGAGGTCTACATCGTCACCACCGACACGCACTTCGCGCACAAAGTCTGGCACGAGACTTCGCCGGCGGTGAACAAGGCGAAGTTCCCGTTGGTCGGCGACCCCACACGCATGCATATCGAAGAAGAAGGTCTGGCGCTCCGCGACACCTTCATCATCAACCCGGATGGCGTGATCAAAACCCTCGAAATCCACGACAACGCCATCGCCCGCGATGTTTCCGAGACTCTGCGCAAGCTCAGAGCAGCGCAGTTCGTCGCCGCCAACCCGGGCGAGGTTTGCCCTGCGAAGTGGAAGGAAGGCGCCGAAGCCCTGAAGCCGTCGCCGGACCTCGTTGGCAAGATCTGATCCTTGCGTTTCATCCGCATCAACCTCCGTGTCATCCGCCGGCGAAGCAGGATGCTCGTCGGTGGCTCTTCCGACAACACGCATGCGCCACGTCGCCCCAACTCCGTTTGCAGCAGCGGCCTGATGCGACGCCCGCGCGCGCGCACAATCACGTTGTGGACTGGCACCACCAGGGCACCACAAAAAAACCAGCCTGTCAGAAACGACAGGCTTACCCACGCTGGAATCGCCGGTATCACTTCGGTATGTGAAGCTTTTTCCGGCAAATCCGTCGCAGGATGCATTGCCCTCCCCCCGGTCATCGCATTAAATGCGATGCAGTCAGCACTCGGAAACGAGACACCATGAAGGGATCGTCATGAACCTGCGCGACCTCAAGTACCTGGTAGCCCTCGCCGAGCACAAGCACTTCGGTCGCGCGGCATCGGCCTGCTTCGTCAGCCAACCGACCTTGTCGACGCAGATCAGGAAACTGGAGGACGAACTTGGCGTTTCGCTGGTCGAGCGCGCACCGCGCCAAGTGATGCTGACACCCGCCGGACGCGACGCCGCCGAGCGCGCGCGCCGGATCGTCGCCGATGTCGAGGACATGAAAGAAGCAGCGCGCCGCAGCCGGAACCCGGAAGCGGGCGCGGTACGGCTCGGCATCTTCCCGACGCTCGGACCATATCTGTTGCCGCATGTGGTCTCGCGCGTGCGTCAACGCTTCCCACAGTTGGAACTGCTGCTGATCGAGGAGAAGACCGAAGTCATTCTGCGCCAGCTGCGCGAAGGCAGGCTCGATGTCGGGATTCTCGCCCTGCCGCTGCACGACGACCAATTGCATATCGAGCTGCTGTTCGAGGAACCGTTCATGCTGGCGGTGCCTCGATCGCACGCGCTGGCGGCGAGCAGTACGCTGACGATTAAGGATCTCGCACACCAGAGTTTGCTGCTGCTCGAAGATGGACATTGCCTGCGCGATCAGGCACTGGACGTATGCCATCTCGCCGGTGCCGTTGAGAAAACCGGGTTCCGTGCGACCTCGCTGGAAACCCTGCGCCAGATGGTGGCTGCGAATGTAGGCATCACTCTGTTGCCGGTGCTGGCGGTCAAACCGCCGGTGGCTGCGTCGCAGGACCTGCGTCTGCTGGCGTTTCGCGCGCCCGCGCCGAGTCGGCGGATCGCGATGGTGTGGCGCCGCAGTTCGGCGATGTCGGAATTCCTCGTCAACCTCGCCGCCTTGTTCAGAGACCTTCCCGCCAGCCTGCTCACGACCGACGATGTACCCGAGCACGGCGGTGTGCGTCGTTCCCGCAATAAAGACAGTACCTGAACCGATCCGATCAGCGCTGGCATGGGTGAACGGATCGCGCTTTGCCGCAGCGCAACATTGATGAATCCTATCGAATTCATTCAATCAATCGATCATCTATTGTCATTGGGCAGGCGTATGCTCGAGCCGTACGGATGACGGGCGCCCTCTGGACGACAGCGGCTGCTCCCATGATCCGCACCATCCGCCAAGGCACGACACCATGAGTCTGAAGGGCACGAAAACCGAAGAGAACCTGAAAGCCGCCTTCGCAAGCGAATCGCAGGCCAATCGCCGTTATCTGTACTTCGCGCAAAAAGCCGATATCGAGGGCTACAACGATGTGGCCACAGTGTTCCGCTCCACTGCGGAGGGAGAAACCGGCCACG
>JANLSB010000691.1:0-6513 GCA_031362125.1 Lysobacterales bacterium
CGCTGAGGCTGCCGATCAGCGCCCATCGCGGAGACGTGGGAATGATCGCAGTCATGCTGGCGCGTGCGATGGTGGCGTTGCCGGGCCGGTAGTCGATGACGCCCCGTGCGACTTCCTTCGACAGCGTGCCGTAGTAGTAGTTGGCGAGTTTGTCGGACAGTGCGACCACCCCGACGCTGGGAATCAACGTGACCGGGCCAAGCTGGAATGGATAGCGATAGTCGATCGAGGCCTGATAGCCATCGCTGATGCCGGTGGCATCGCCGCGCACATCGAATTCGAACTCGCCGGCCGATCCGGTTTTCAGAACGGCGGAAACGCCGAGGTCGGCCGCCATGTCGCGGTCTTCGAGCAGGTCGCGATCGATGCCGCGTGCCGCGAGTGCCTGCCTGTCGAAATCCTTGGCCTCGATCCCGTCGAGACGCGCGGCGAGAAAAGCGCTGAATGTGAGGGTTTCGGTGTCGATGAATCGATAACCGACCGAAGTGCCTTTCAGATAGATGCGCTCGCCTTCGTAAGTGGCCAGCGGAAACGGCTGGACCCGATTGTCTTCGCCGGCATACAGGGTGTCGCGGACTGCGACGCCGAGGCCGAGTCCCCAGCCGCCGTCGCGCGGCTTTCCTTCCTGCGCATTTGACGCGAAAGGCACGGTCAGCAGTGCCAGCAGCGCGATACGAATAGAGATGACATTCAGGGCGGTCATGGTGCTTCCAGTGTGTTGTGGGGGAGAGGATGTCGAGATCGTTCAACCGGGTTTGATCATCCCGCGCATGATCAGCGCGAAGACGCGCGTTCTGCCCCAGCGCGGCAGCGTCGCCAGCGACCAGCCCAGCAGTTTCGACAGCCAGCCCCGAGTGCACTGTGGTGCGACGCCCCAGCGCGGCGAGCGTCGCCGCAACCACCTGCGCTGGCGTGAGCGCTTTGCCCATCTGTATGCCTGCGCGCGATGCGAAGCAGGTGTGTGCGGGGCCGGGTGCGGTGGCGAGTACGTCGATCCCTTTCGCGGCGAATTCCGGGGCGATGCCTTCGGCCAGCGACTGGAAATAGCGCTTGGTCGCCGCGTAGTGTGCAGAGCCGGGCACGCCCTGAAAATCGAATCGTGCGTGCTGTCGTCGAGCGTTTTCGCAGCGTCCGCTCTTCCCAGATCCAGTGCGATCACGCGACACGCGACACCGTAGTCCAGCGTGAACTGTTCCGCCAACCCGGCGAGGACGGTTTCGCGGCGCGCGACCAGCACCAGATGCATGCCCTGGCGTGCAAGGGCATTCGCGAATTCACGGCCGATGCCGTCGCTGGCACCGGTGATCAGCGCCCACGGGCCGTAGCGTTCTGCTTTGCCGTGCAATGCGGTGGATGCGGGATGTCCATGCGACGTCATGAGGGCCTCTACGTGGAGTGGAGCGATGCGGATTCAAACGCCGTTCGAAATTGTGGGCATGGTCGATGATCTGTCGCTTGCCTGATCTGCCGCTTCGATCACCTGTGGCAGCAGCTTCTACATCACCGGGGTCACGATCCGCGCCAGCAAGGTCGAGCTGACCGCCAGCCCGTTTTCGCTGGTGGAGCGGATCTCCTTCACATCTTCTATCTCGGCGATCGCGTCCTCGATCGGGTCGGTCGTCAGACGCTCCACGTCTTCTTCAACCGGCGTTTCGAGTCGAAGCAAGCGATCCTCTCCGCCCTGGCCACCGAGGGTTTCAAAGAGCTGACGGCGCGATTCGATGCGCTGCCCTCGCTCACGCCCAAGCAGCGTTTGTGTCCGATGTCGGATAACTACACGGGCTTCGTCGAGGAGCACCCGGCGCAATACCAATGCTCCGAACTTAAGCTTCCCCCGCAAGCGATGGGAGTCGATTCAACGCGACGGTCGTGAACCACCGTCATCCTCGCTTGCGCGAGATGACGGTGAGTTTTTGAGTGCAGTAGCCCGTATATGTCGAAGAAACCCGGGACCAGGCGCGGCAACGGCTCCCCCACATCCCGCAAGGGCGGGCTTCGCGATGGAACTGAGGGATGTGGTCAAGAGACTGGCAAGCGCGGGAGGAGGTGCGCAAGCGGTGGACGATAGCGGTGCGTATGCCGCCAAGTTCGGAGCATTGGGCGCTGCACGCCGCCGCCGGTTGCTTCGGCCGATTGGTCGCCGCGGCCATCATGGTGAGCGGTTCGGGTGGCCCCGAAAACCCGCAGACCCTGCAGCAGCGTGCTCGACATCTGGTCGCTGGTGCACGGCTGGTCGCTGCTGCGGATCGACGGCGTCACCTCGTTTCTGCCGCCGACGCCGGTGCAGCCGGCATCGGTAGCGACCGAGGCGATCATCGAGAGTTGGAGCCTTCGATAGCCGGAGCTGGTCCCGACGCTCTTGTTGCAGGAGGGGCTTCGACCCCGATGGCGGCCAATGAACGCCAGCAGATCAGGTCCGGGCTGAAACGCCTGCCTTCATGCCAATGCCTGCCGCAGATCCTCGATCAGATCGTCCACATGCTCCAGCCCCACCGACATCCGCAGCAGATTCTGCGGCGAACGCGGGTTCGGGCCTTCGACCGAAGCGCGGTGTTCGATCAGCGATTCGCAGCCGCCCAGAGACGTGGCGTTGGTGAAGATGCGGACTCTAGAAGCCATCGCCAGTGCCGCCTCGCGGCCGCCGCGCAGCTCGATGCTCATCATTCCGCCGAAATCGCGCATCTGCTTCACTGCGACGGTATGCCCCGGATGCGAGGCCAGGCCCGGGTAATTCACCCGTTCGATCTCGGGTCGTGAGGCAAGAAATTCAGCGATCGCGCGCGCATTCGCACAATGCATGGCCATCCGCGCGCCCAGCGAGCGGCAGCCTCGCAGGATCAGCCAGGCGCTGAACGGCGCCAGGGTCGCGCCGGTGATGTGCACGCGATGCGCGACCTTGGTGAAAAAGTCATCGCGCCGCGCGAACACCAGTGCGCCGCCGAGCACATCGCTGTGGCCGCCGAAATACTTGGTGGTCGAATGCATGACGATATCGGCGCCCAGCGCCAGCGGCCGCTGCAGCATCGGGGTGGCGAAGGTATTGTCGACCACTGTCAGCGCGCCGGACGCGTGCGCGATCTCCACCAGCGCGGCGATGTCACTGACCTTCATCCTCGGGTTGGACGGTGTTTCGATCCAGACCATCGCGGTCTTCAGGGTGCAGGCGGTGCGCACCGCATCCAGATCGCCCATATCGACCATCACCGCTTCGATGCCGCGCTCAGGCAGATATTCGGCGCAAAGTATTCGTAACCCGGTGTAGCAGTCGTCGGGGATCAACAGCCGCGCGCCGTTCGGCAGCGATTCCAGCAGCGTACTGATGGCGGCCATTCCTGATGCGAAGGTGATCGTATCCTCGCCGCCTTCCAGTGCCGCCAACGCCTCGCGCAGCCGGTCGTTGGTCGGGTTGCCCTCGCGCTGGTACTCGTAGCCGGCGATGCGTTCGCCTGAAGCGCCATGGCGGAAAGTGGTGGCGAGATGGATCGGCGGCGCCACAGCGCCGGTGGCGGGGTCGGCTTCATTGCCGGTGTGGACGGACAGGGTTTCAGTGCGCATGAGAATGGGCTCGATCGGTGAGAGCGATATCGGATGCTAAGCCGACGCAGGATGATCCGCACGCGCCTGCCGGCGGAAAAATACGAGGGTGAGCACCAGCATCGTGACCAGCCCCATCGCACTCGGCAACAACTGGCTCCACGGCTGCCAGTCGCGCAGCAGATTGCCGGCGCCGGCCGAAGCCATCGCGAAATAGAAGCCGGTCATTTTCATGCCGTGGTCCAAGGGGCGAATGCGGCGCAGCCACAGTTGCGGCCATGCATGCCGCGATAAATCGTAGATCACCACCATCGAAAGGAAGCCAAGCGTGCCGTATGCCAGCGCAGGCGGCCATGAGGCGCCTCCCGGGTTGCCCTGGATCAACATCCACGCAGCCAAGGCCAGCGCACCGCAGGCGAGCAGCGCATCGAGCCAGCCCGGGCCGCGGTCGCGCAGCGCCAGAGCGCGCAAGCTGCCGACATACTGATAGCCGGCCGACAGCGTGACGGCCGCCAAGGCCATCGGTGCCGTGCCCCGGATGACGCCGATGAGCGCAGTGGCGAGCACGATGGCGCCAAGCCCAATTGCATAGCGACCGAAGCGGCGGTGAGCGCGGCCACCCTTGGTCGAGAGCAGCGGCACGGCACCCAAGAGCAGCGCGGTCGCGCCGGCTGTCACATGGATCAGCACATTGGGGGCGTACAGGTCCAACGATCAGTCGCCCAATTCGACGAATGCGCCGCGCGCCGCCTCGACTGTCGCGGCGATCACCGCGTCGTCGTGCGCCATCGACAGAAAGCCGGCCTCGAATGCCGACGGCGCCAGATAGACGCCGCGTTCCAGCAGCGCATGGAAGAAACGGTTGAATGCGGTGGTATCGCAGGCCGTGGCCTGGGCGTAGGTATCGACTTTCTCCGCCGTGAAGAACAGGCCGAACATGCTGCCGACGCGGTTGGTGGTGAACGGGATGCCCGCGTCCGCAGCGGCCGCTTCCAGTCCGGCGCAGAGCGCGGCGGTACGGACGTCGAGGGTCTCGTAGAAGCCGGGCGCCTGGATCAGGCCCAGCATCGCCAATCCGGCAGCCATCGCCACGGGGTTGCCGCTGAGTGTGCCGGCCTGATAGATCGGTCCGCTGGGCGCGATCTGGCGCATCAGGTCCGCGCGCCCGCCGTACGCGCCCACCGGCATACCGCCGCCGATGATTTTGCCGAAGGTGCTGAGATCGGGCGCCACGCCGTAGAGCGCCTGCGCACCGCCCAACGCGACCCGGAAGCCGGTCATCACTTCGTCAAAGATCAGAATGGCGCCGTGCCTGGTACACAGATCGCGCAGATGCTGCAAATAACCGTCGCGCGGCGGAATGCAGTTCGCGTTGCCGACGATCGGCTCGACGATGATCGCCGCGACTTCGCTGCCGATGGTGTCGAACAATTGCGTGGCGGCTTCGAAGTCATTGAAGGTCAGGGTGGAGGTGAGATCCGCCAACGCCTTCGGCACGCCCGGCGAGGTCGGCACCCCGAGGGTGAGCATGCCGGAGCCCGCTTTCACCAGGAACGAATCGCCGTGCCCGTGGTAACAGCCCTCGAACTTCACGATCCTGCTGCGCCCGGTGGCGCCGCGTGCGAGGCGGATGGCCGAAAGGGTGGCTTCGGTGCCTGAATTGACCATCCGCACCATCTCGCAGCTCGGCATAATCCGGGTGATGGTCTCGGCCATCGTCACTTCCAGCGGGTTCGGTGTGCCGAAGCTCAGACCGTTGCGCGCGGTGGAGATCACCGCCTCCAGCACCGCAGGGTGGTTGTGACCGGCGATCATCGGCCCCCACGAACCCACATAGTCGATGTAGCGGTTGCCGTCCGCGTCATATAGATAGGGCCCGTCGGCGCGTTCGACGAAAAACGGTTCGCCGCCGACCGATTTGAATGCGCGGACCGGCGAATTCACTCCCCCGGGCATCAGGGTCTGGGCGCGGGCGAACAGGTCGTGCGAACGATCGGTTTTCATCGAAATCTCGTGTGGATTGTGTTGGAGCGGCTTCAGCCGCGATCGAAGCATGCACGGTACGCGCGCGCCGCAGAGGTTGGATCCGGCGCGTCGAACACGCCGCTGATGACTGCGATCATGTCTGCGCCAGCATCCACCAACTGCGGTGCATTGTCCGGGGTGATGCCGCCGATCGCCACTCGCGGCAGTCCGAATCCGGCGCTGTCGCGAAGCAGATCAAGCGGTGCGTGCCGTGCCAGCGGCTTGGTCGTCGATGGAAAAAACGAGCCGAACGCGAGGTAACTGGCGCCCTGCACAGCGGCGGCTCGCGCGCGGTCAAGATCGTCGTAACAGGAGACGCCGATGATCGCATTGGGCCCCAGCCGTTCGCGCGCGGCTCGCGGGTCGCCGTCGTGGTCGCCAAGGTGCACGCCATCTGCGGCGACTGCCAGCATCAAGGCCAGGTCGTCGTTGATGATGAAGTCGACGCCGCGCGACGCGCACAGCGCGCGCAAGGCCTCTGCCTGCATGTACTGCATCATGGTCGTGGCGGCCTTGTTGCGGTATTGCAGCAGTGAGGCGTGGTCGAGCACTGTGTCCACGCGTTCGAGCAGCCGGGCAGTGTCGGGGTCGTCCGGGGTGATCAGGTAAAGTCCCGTGAATGGACGGGGTCGCAGCGGCGGCGACGCCGGGGCGGGGGAGGCATTGACCATGTGAAGGGTTTCCGGCGGATGGCGCGGGATGTGACAATCGACCCGTGTCGAAGTCAACACACGCATATAGGGACATTATCCGATGAACGACCATACCGCTTCCGCCCGCAGATATCGCTGCATTGTCTGCGAGCACATCTACAATCCCGCCGAAGGCGATCCGGAGTCGGGCATCGCACCCGGCACCCCGTTTGAAGACCTGCCCGACACCTGGGCTTGCCCGGACTGTGGCGCGAGCAAACAGGTTTTCGAACCACTGGAAGACTGAATGCCGCCGCACGTG
>JANLSB010000692.1:0-3373 GCA_031362125.1 Lysobacterales bacterium
CGAGCGCAGCGAACCCCACCACCGCAACGTTGCCGTCGCGACTGGCGTGAGAGGAGAAAGATGTGTGTTGTGATATGTAACCGGAAAAGTGCAGCGGTTGTTTGATGGAGGGGTTCGCTGCGCTCACCACCACCCTTGATCCAGAAATATCAACGCCGTGGATCGACCAGCTCGTTCGGTTCGATCTTCATCCGTTTGAGGTGGAAGTTTGCGGCGTGCTCGGATGGCTTGCCGCCATCCCAGAACTGCCAGCGCGTGGTCAGTTCGTCCGGGCCGAGGAAGTTGAAGTTCGCGTCGTGCATGTGCGCGGCCTTGGCCGGGTCGAAATTCACGGCGCCGTCGAAATCGAATACCACCTGGCCGTCGCGTTCCTGATGCGCGCGCATTTTCGGATGATGGCCGCTGGCGCAGAAATGCACCAGCACCACGTCGTCGCCATCGCGCACGTACAGCGTGCGCATTTCGTGCGATGTGCCGGGGAACAGAAGTTCTTCCACTGCATTGCCGCCGGCGGTGACGGTGTAGCTGACGTTGGTATCCGGCATCGAATTGCCGTCGATGCCCGCGCCGCTCCATTCGCCGGCCAGCGCCTTGAAGCGCTCGAATAGATGCGGTTGCGCGGTGGGCGGGGCAGTGGGGGCTTCTTGCGCTAACGCGGGCAGTGCGCCGTTCAGCGCGAGTGCTGCGAGCAGGGCGGTGGCGATCAGACGGTGCATGACGGCGGCTCTGGAGGTGGTAGGCCGATCGTACGCCGTGGCCCTGCCGTTGCAACATACGCAATCCGGCGTTTGCGGCCTCAGATTGCGTAGTCGACCGCGACGATGAAAAACCGCTGCGGCCCATCCGGCAATTGCGCTTCAAAATCATCGTCAATGCGTTTCTTCAGCATCGCCCGCGCCAGCGGCGAGTCGATGCTGATCCAGCCCAGTTTGGCGTCGGTCTCGTCGGGACCGACGATGCGGTAGCGACTGAGCTCGCCGCTGACGGTGTGTTCCACTTCGACGCTTGCGCCGAAAAAAACGGCCGTGGGATCGCTCGGCGCAGTGTCGATCACGCGCAGCGCTTCGAGGCGCTTGGACAGATAGCGCACCCGGCGGTCGATCTCGCCGAGCTGCTTCTTGCGGTAGATGTATTCGGCGTTCTCCGAGCGGTCGCCCTCGGCCGCTGCGGCGGCGAGGGCTTTGACCACGTCGCGGCGGCGCACGCGCCAGAGATCGTCGAGTTCCGCCTTGAGCCGGGCATGGCCCTCACGGGTGATGAGGGCCGTGCTTTTCTCGGCCGGAGGCCGCCAGCGCGACATCGATCGCCTACTGGGGGTCGTCTTGGCGCTTGAGCGTAGCGCCGCCGGCGATCTTCACGCTGTCGTTCGACACGATGTCGAGCTGACGGTCGGTTTCGCTCTTGCTGTTGGGGTCGAGCGTGACTTTCCTGCCGCCGGGTTTCAGCGTCCAGTTGCCGTCGATGGCGTTGCCGCCGATGTTCAGCACGTACGTGCCGTCCGCGCTGATATCCAGCGTGGTGCTGCTGGAGGCATAGCGGCCGGCGAAGGTCTTGGCGTCGAAACCGGGGGCGGCGGCGGTCGGCGTGTCGCGGTCTTCTATGATCGCGGCATCGGTGCCGGGCACCGGCGCGGGCGGCGGGGCGGGTTCAGCGGTTCTGGTTTCGACCACGGGATCTGCGGCTGAATCTGCGGCTGACGTGGCCGGGACTTCAGCGGTCGTTTCGGCCGTGGCGTCGGATGGCGCAGCGGTCTCGGCTTCTTCGGCGGCATCCTTCTGGCAGCCTGCCGCGAACAACGCGAGGGGCAGGGCGAGCCACAGCAGCGGAGCGGATTTTCGTGGTGTCATCGGTCGGGCCTCGATTGATCGTGATGGGGTCTGGGGGGAATGGCACTTACTTAAGCGCTTTTCGACTGATTTTCTGATTTCTGCGAAAGTTAAACCTAGTCATTTCAGTCGTTTACGGCCAACAAAGACACTGGATCCCCGTATTTTCTGGAGTGGCGAGGCTTAAGTAAGTGCCATTCGGGTCTGGGGGTGGATGTCGCGCAGCGGCTCAGCGTTTGCCGCCGAAAATGCCGCCGAGCAGGCCGCGCAGGATCTGTTTGCCGAGCTGGTTGCCGACGGTTCGCGCGGTCTGCTTGGCCATGGTTTCGACCATGCCCTGGCGGCGTCTGGTGCCGAACATCGCGTCTTTCACGGCCTGCCCGAAGCCGCCTTCCTCTGCATCGTCCTGCGCACGGGTGCGTGCGGGCGGCGCCTTGGCCTGTTCGGGCGCGGCTTCGACTTTCTTCGCCAGCATTTCGGCGGCGGATTCGCGGTCGACACGGGTGTCGTAGCGGGTGCCGACCGGGCTGCCGGCGCGCACCTGGGCGCGTTCGGCTTCGGTGATCGCGCCCATCCGGCAGCGCGGCGGCGCGACCAGGGTGCGTTCGACCGGCATCGGGACGCCTTTCTCCTGCAGCGTCGATATCAGCGCCTCGCCGGTGCCGAGTTCGCCGATGACCTTGGCCACGTCCAGTGCCGGGTTGGCGACGAAGGTCTGCGCCGCGGTCTTCACCGCTTTCTGGTCGCGCGGCGTGAACGCGCGCAGCGCGTGCTGGAAGCGGTTGCCGAGCTGGCCGAGGATATCGTCCGGCACGTCGTCGGGAAACTGCGAGCAGAAATACACGCCGACGCCCTTGGAACGGATGATCCGCACGACCTGTTCGATCCGCTGCTGCAGCGCCGGCGGCGAGTCTTCGAACAGCAGATGGGCTTCGTCGAACACGAACACGAGCTTGGGTTTTTCCAGGTCGCCGACTTCCGGCAGACTCTCGAACAGCTCCGACAGCAGCCACAGCAGGAAGCTCGAATACAGCTTCGGCTTCATGATCAGTTGGTCGGCGGACAGGATGTTGATCACGCCGCGACCATCCTGCGTGGTGCGCATCAGGTCGTTCAGTTCGAGCGCCGGTTCGCCGAAGAACATGTCGGCGCCTTCCTGCTCCAGCCGCAGCAGCGCGCGCTGGATCGCGCCGATCGACTGGGTGCTGACCAGACCGTAGCTGGTGGAGATATCCTTGCGCTCGTCGCCAACCAGACCGAGCAGTGCACGCAGGTCTTCCAGATCCAGCAGCAGCAGGCCGCGGTCGTCGGCCAGCTTGAACACGATGTCGAGCACGCCGGCTTGGGTGTCGTTGAGTTCGAGGATGCGGCCGAGCAGGGTCGGGCCCATCTCGCTGACCGTGGTCCGCACCGGATGACCGAGGTTGCCGTAGAGGTCCCAGAACACCACCGCATTGGCTTCGTTGCGGTAGTCCGGATTGCCCATCAGCGCGAGGCGCTGCTGGATCTTGTCGTTCATGGTGCCGGCGGCGGCCAGACCGGCCACG
>JANLSB010000703.1:0-5942 GCA_031362125.1 Lysobacterales bacterium
GCCGCGACACGCTGGCGGTCGCCGGCACCCACGGCAAGACCACGACCACGACCATCCTGAGTTTCCTGCTGGATCGCGCCGGTCGCGATCCGGGGTTTCTGATCGGTGGCGTCGCCGAGGACTTTGGCGTATCGGCGCGCCTGGGCCGCGGTCGCGAGTTCGTGGTCGAAGCCGACGAATACGACACCGCGTTCTTCGACAAGCGCAGCAAGTTCGTGCACTACCGGCCGCTGGTCGCGATCCTCAACAATCTCGAATACGACCACGCCGACATCTTTCCCGACATCGCCGCGATCCAGCGCCAGTTCCATCATCTCGTGCGCACCGTGCCCGGCCGCGGCCGGTTGATCGTCAACGGCGAAGACGCGCGTCTGGACGAAGTGCTGGCGATGGGCTGCTGGACGCCGGTCGAACGCTTCGGCCTGCTGAGCGACGGCATGGCCGACGATGCGTTCGACTGGGGCGCGCGCCTGCTCAGCGACGACGGCAGTGCGTTCGCGGTCTTCCGCGCCGGTTGCGCTGTCGGCGAGGTGCGATGGTCGATGCTGGGCAATCACAACGTCATGAACGGCCTTGCGGCGCTGGCCGCATGCAACGCGGTGGGGGTCGATCCCGCGAGCGTGATGTCCTCACTCGTCGACTTCCGCAGCGTCAAGCGCCGCCTCGAAGTATTGGGCACGACCAACGGCATTACCGTCTACGACGATTTCGCGCATCACCCCACCGCGATCCGCACGACGCTGGAAGGCCTGCGCGCGAAGGTCGGCAGCGCGCGCATCGTCGTTGCGATGGAGCCGCGCAGCAATTCGATGCGGCTCGGCGCGCATGCCGATGCGCTGGCGCCGTCGCTTGAGATGGCCGATGCGGTCGTGTTCCTGCATCGCCCCGAGCTGTCGTGGGATGCGACCAGGGTCGTCGCGGCGATTCGTGGCGAAGCGCGCACCGCGCCGACCGCCGATTCGCTGATCGCCACCCTGCGCGCGCTGGCGCAGCCGGGTGACCACGTCGTGTTCATGTCGAACGGTGGTTTCGACGGTGCGCCGCGGAGGTTTCTGGCGGCTTTGGTGTAGGTCGGGTCTTGACCGACACTACCTTCTTTCCAGCCCTGCGCAATGATCGAAACCGTCCCGATCATCGTTCAAAGGGATCGGATCGCCCACAATGTCGGGTCAAGACCTGACCTACAATAAATGCCATGACAGATACGCTTCCGCTGTTCCCATTGCAGACCGTGCTGGTCCCCGGCGCATCGCTGGGACTGCGGATTTTCGAGACGCGCTATCTTGATCTGGTTCGCGACTGCAGCCGCAGCGGTACCGGTTTCGGCATCTGCCTGATCATCGATGGTCTGGAGGCCGGCGTGCCTGCGGTGCCCGCGGCGATTGGCACCGAGGCGCGGATCGAGGATTTCGGCAGCTCCGACGACGGCTTGCTCACGCTGCGCGTACGCGGTGCCCGCCGTTTCCACGTGCTGCAGACGCAGACGCAAAGCAATGGTCTGATCGTCGGCGAGGTGGCGTGGTGCGATCCCGACCCCGACGATGAACTGCGTCCCGAACACGCCCTGCTGGGCACGGTGCTGCAGCAGGTGATCGAACAGGCGGGCGGCGAATTCTCGAAGGTGCCGCCGGCGCGTTTCGACGACGCGGCGTGGGTTGGCTGGCGGCTTGCCGAGCTGTTGCCGCTGAGCAACCCGCAGCGTCAGATGCTACTGCTGGAAGACGACCCGCACGCGCGGCTGGACTGGTTGCTCGCGCTGATGCCTTGAACCCCTCAGTCTTGTTTTGGGGAGGGCTATTTGCCGGTGCGCAGGCGCAGGACCAGCAGGTCATCATCGGGATGTGTCGATTCTGCGATCTGCAGATCGCCCAGCGCCGCCCGTACCCGCGCATGGGCTTCACCGTTGTCGGGCTGCGGCATCCACAGACCGAAGGCCGGTGTCGGACGGACAAAGCGCATCGTCTGTGTGCTGCCGATCCACAGCGACTGACCGTTGTTGAGCAACGCAGGAGCGCGCCATACGCGCAGCACGTGGATGGTGTCCGGGCGCGCGTCGGGTATGCGCAGCAGCACGACTTCAGCCTCCGTGTCGAGCGTTGCCGGCAGTACCGGCTCATCTTCGAGCTTGCGCTTGGGGTCGAGCAGCCCCAGCGCTGCAGTCCAGGTCGCCTGCGGCTGAACCGTCCAGCCTGCGGCTTCCAAACGTGTGCGTAGCGGTGCCAACGGGCCGGCAATCTGCAGATCCAGCGGCCAGCGGCGACTGGCATCGCGTTCGTTCCTGCGTGCAGGCAACGAGCGCCAGCCTTCTTGCCACCAGTCTTCGATCGCCAACTGTCGCGTCGGCGGTGGCGCTACGAACCGCGCCAGGATCTCGTCGATCGTGCGTGGCGCATGCCACAGCGCGGCCAATACGAAACTCGCGTAGAACACCCTCGCCAATGGCTGCATCCAGAACGATCGGTTGATATGGCGGCGATAGGCGATGCCCAGCACCAGCAGCCAGAGAATGCCGAACAACGCGCCGCCGACGATGTCGCTCAGCCAGTGCGCACCGAAATACAGACGGGCGAAACCAAGCAGCGCCACCGCCACGCCAGCGACCAGATAGGGCCATACCCGCTGACGTCCCGGCAGCTCACGTGCGATGAGCACGGCGAAGAAGCCGAATACGATGGTCAGCATCGTCACCGGAATCGACGGGAAGCCGAAGCCGTCGAGCGCGGTAGGGGGTCTGGGCATCTCCACCGAAAGAGAAAGGAAGGCGGTGAACACGAATCCGAAGGCCACCGCCGCCAGCCAGTGAATCGCCGCCGCGAATCGACGGCGCCACAGAAGCCAGCCCAAGCTGAGCAACAGTGCGGGCAGCAGCACCTGCAAGTCGCCGAGCGAGGCCAGCGCAGCCATGAAGCGGTCGGCCAACGGGTTGCGCAGCGCTGCCATGACGGCATATGCCTGCTGGTCGATCGCCAGTGGACCGCGTTGTGTCACCACGACGGCGAGCAGTGCGAACCAGCCCCAGCCGATTCCGATCAGGCACATCGCCAGCATCGCCAGCGAGGCAGACTCTGGCCGATTGTGCTGGATCAAAGGCGCCGCGTATCGCGCCAGGCGGGGATGCGCGCGAGTCCACTTCAGTGCGCGAGCCAACAGCCGGTCGGCGTGGCCGGCGAACCAGCGGTAGGTGTACAGCACGATCGCCCACACCAGAGCCAGCACTGCGACCAGCGCCAACAGCACCAGCGCCAGGCGGTCGGCGACCGCAGAGACCGCTTCGTAGGAGGCACCGAAAATCCAACCCGGAGCCAGGAAGCAGGCGGCCCACAGCACAGCCGCCATTGCGCTGGCAGGGATGTATCGCTTCAAAGGAAGGCGCAGCATGCCCGCGACCGCTGGCACGAATGGCCGTACAGCACCGACGAAGCGTGCTATGACGATCCCTTTGCTGCCGTGCTTGCGGAATATCCGTTCGCCACGATCGATCAACTGCGGGTAGCGGCGGAACAGCCAGTGCTCGCGCATCGACGGCCCCCAGCGATGTCCCAGCCAGTAACTGAGGCCATCGCCGACGAAGGCGCCGAGCGTGGCGCAGGCCAATGTATACGGGCCGTCGATATGACCCAAGCCGATCAGTGTGCCCACCGCGAACAGCAGCGGCAGTGCCGGTACCACGATCCCCACGACCGCCAAGGCATCGCAGAACGCGATCAGGAAAATCACGCCGCCGGCCGCTACGGGGTGTGCGGTGATCCAGGTCGTCGTGGTGTCCAGCCAGGCGCTCGTCATTCAGGAATTATGGCAGGTGAGGTTTGAGAAGCGGACAACGATGAGCGGCAAGCGTCATTCGGGGGATATGAGGAAACGGTCATCCGGGCGCAGGCCGCATCCAGCCTCCTTGCTTTTTGATGATCATTCGCCGCGAGAAAAGCAGGATGCCGGCTTGTCGCCGTTACAATCGCGGTATGCCTTCCGAAGCCATTGAATTGCAAGCGCTGAAAGCCGACAGCTTCGGACGCATCGCCCTCATGCGTGACGCAAACGGCCTGTTCGTGCGCCGCGATCTCGTTCATGTGCCGCTGTGGCTGCGGTTGCCGGCATGGTGGCTGGCGCGGCGTGAGGCGCGCGGTCTGCAGCGGGTGCTAGGTGCAGACGCGGTGCCGCAGCTGTTGAACTGGGACGGGCGCCGGCTCGACCGTAGCTATCTTGATGGCGCCGCGATGTATCAGCGACCGCCCCATGGCGATCTGGCCTACTTCCGGCTCGCGCGCAGGCGCCTGCAGGCCCTGCACCGCTGCGGCTTCGCCCACAACGATCTGGCCAAGGAAGCCAACTGGCTTGTCCTCGCCGACGGTACGCCCGCGATCATCGATTTCCAGCTCGCGGTCTGCGGCGCCCCGCGTTCCCGTTGGATGCGCCTGCTCGCGCGCGAAGACCTGCGCCATCTGCTCAAGCACAAGCGTACCTATTGCCCGGAGGCGATCACCCCTATCGAACGTCTTTTGTTGAAGCGGCGCTCCTGGGTGCGCGACCTCTGGTTCCGCACCGGCAAACCGATCTATCGCTTCATCACCCGCAAAGTGCTGAAATGGGAAGACAACGAAGGACAAGGACCCAAACCATGAGTCTGTTTTTATGAGTCTGTTTTCATGAGCCTGTTTTTTATGAGTCTGACTATATGAGCCTGTCCCCATGACCACACTCGTCGGCAAAACCCTTTTCATCACCGGCGCCTCGCGCGGCATCGGTCTCGCCATCGCGCTGCGCGCTGCGCGCGACGGCGCCAATGTCGCCATCGCCGCGAAATCGTCGGTGCCCAATCCCAAACTGCCCGGCACCATCCACAGCGCCGCCGAGGCGGTGGAAGCTGCGGGCGGCGGCGCGCTCGCGCTGAAGTGCGATATCCGCGAGGAAGAAGAGGTTCGCGCCGCAGTCGCGGCCACGGTCGATGCCTTCGGCGGTATCGACATTCTGGTCAACAATGCCAGCGCGATCTGGCTGCGCGGTGCGCTCGACACGCCGATGAAGCGCTTCGACCTGATGCAGCAGGTCAACGCCCGCGGCAGTTTCCTCTGCGCCCAGGCTTGCCTGCCGTATCTCCTCCAGGCGCCGAACCCGCATATCCTCACATTGGCGCCGCCGCCGAATCTCGACCCGAAATGGTGGGCCCCGCACACCGGCTACACCCTCGCGAAGATGGGCATGAGCTTCGTGACCTTGGGACTGGCTGCCGAATTCGGCCCGCAGGGCGTCGCGGTGAACGCATTGTGGCCGCGCACGGTCATCGCCACCGATGCCATCAATATGATTCCCGGCGTGGAACTGGCGAAGTGTCGCCGGCCCGAGATCATGGCCGATGCGGCGCATGCGGTGCTGGTGCGCCAGGCCGCCGGCTTTCATGGCCATTTCCTGATCGACGATGACGTCTTGCTCGCGGCGGGCGTCGCGGATCTGTCCGGCTATGCGGTCGATCCATCGCAGTCGCTACTGCCGGATCTGTTTCTCGAATGATTGGAATCGGCTGATGCCGTGCGTGTGTCGAATCCATGGGGGGTATATGCGCCGTCTCGCGTTGATCCTCATCCTGTCGTTCGTGCCCTTGCTCGCACGTGCGGATTTCGAGCTGGCCGCACGCTCCTATACGAACGAAGCGTACGACGATGCGCTGAGGCAGTTCAGGCAGTTGGCGGAACACGGCGATGCGACCAGCCAGTACTTCCTGGCGCAGATGTATGAGCTGGGCCGGGGCACGGCCAAGGACGACGCGCAGGCGGCGTTCTGGTATCGAAAATCGGCGGTCCAAGGCCACGCGCGCGCGCAGAACGCATTGGCAACGATGTTCATGTACGGGCGCGGCGTTGCCCAGGATCGGTCCCTCGCCGTGTTGTGGTGCCGCGCAGCGGCGGACCAGGGGCTGGCCGAAGCGCAGTACAACATGGGTCGGGTCT
>JANLSB010000713.1:0-4435 GCA_031362125.1 Lysobacterales bacterium
CCTATTTTGGCTGCTTTTTTGTGGTTGGGGCTTAAGCCGCTAATTGTCTATTTACACGGGTCGCCCCTTCGGGTCTTCCGCCGCACCTACAAAAGTGCAGCGCTCCCCGCATCCACCCCTCGACCAGGATGGTCATGCACACGAATACATCTCCACACCGTCCGCAGTTTGTGTAGGCTCGACGGTTCGCACCCCACTGCGAGCCACCATGCGCGTACGCGACACCCTCGAATTCGCCGAGACCGACACCCTGCTGCGCGACGACGTGCGGCGACTGGGCGCCATGGTCGGCGAGAAGCTGGCCGAGCAGGTCTCGGCCGAACTGCTGACCCAGGTCGAATCCATCCGCCGCGCCGCGATCGCGCGCCGCGAGCAGGGCGAGACCATCGACGTGTTGGCCGAACGCCTCGCCGCCGTGCCGATGGAAGGCGCCGACGCCCTCGTCCGCGCCTTCGCCGCCTACTTCGGCGTGGTCAATCTGGCCGAACGCATCCACCGCATCCGCCGTCGCCGTCATTACCAGCGCAGCAGCGCAGCGCCGCAGCCCGGCGGTCTGTGCGCGGTGCTGCGCACGCTGCGCGACGACGGCGTCACGCTCGATGAGCTGCGCGAGCTGCTGCCGCGGCTGCGGATCGAACCGGTGTTCACCGCGCATCCCACCGAAGCCGTGCGCCGCGCGCTGCTGCTGAAGGAACGCACCATCGTCGAGCGGTTGATCGCCGACATCGACCGCCAGCGCACCCCGGCCGAACGCGGGGCCGACACTGCGCGCATCCGCCAGGCGCTGACCGCAAGCTGGCAGACCGCCGATACGCCGCCGCAGCAGCCGACCGTCGCCGATGAGGTCGAACACATCGGTTTCTATCTCAACAACGTGCTCTACCGTGCGCTGCCGGTGTACTACGAGGCATTCGCGGAAGCGGTCGAGACGGTGTACGGCAGCGATGCCGGCTACCAGCGGGTCGCATTGCCGCCGATGCTGCGCTTCGGTACCTGGGTCGGCGGCGACATGGACGGCAACCCCAACGTCGGTGCCGACACCATCCGCGCCGCGCTGTCGGCGCAGCGCGCGCAGGTGCTGGCGAACTATCGCGTCGATCTGCACGCGCTGGGCGAAATCCTCACCCAGAGCCGCGAACGCGTGACCGTCGACGACGCGATCGAAACGCGCATCGCCGGCTACATCCTCGGCATGCCCACCGCCGCAGCGAAGCTCAGCCCGCGTCTGGCCGACATGCCGTATCGGCAGCTGCTCGATCTGATGCGCGCACGGCTGGCGGCGACGCAGGCCGGCGAAGCGACCGGCTATGCCGACGCCGATGCCTTCATCGCCGATCTGCAGATGATCGACGCGAGTCTGGTCCATCATCGCGGCGAACACGGCGGCCGTTTCGCGCTGCAGCGCGGGCTGTGGCGCGCGCGCACCTTCGGCTTCCATCTGGCAACGCTCGATCTGCGCCAGGATTCCGGCACCCACGACGCCGCAGTCGCCGCGCTGCTCGGCGATGCGCAGTGGTCCACGCGCGCGCCCTCCGAACGCATCGCGCCGCTGCATGCGCTGATCGCCGGTACGGCCGACATCGATATCGACGCATCGGCCGCGCAGGCGACACTCGCGGTGATGCGCACCGTGCGCGAGGCGCGAGCGACCTTCGGCGCGCACGCGTTCGGCCCCTACATCATCAGCATGAGCCGCAGCGCCGCCGATGCGCTGGCGGTGCTGGCGCTGGCGCGCACCGCAGGCTGCATCGAGAACGATGATGTCCCGCTCGATATCGCGCCGCTGTTCGAGACCATCGACGACCTGCGCGCCGCGCCCGAGATCATGCGCGCGCTGTTCGACGACCCGGTCTATCGCCGCCATCTGCAGGCGCGCGGCGGGCAACAAACGGTGATGCTGGGCTATTCCGACAGCGCGAAGGACGGCGGCATCCTCGCTTCGCGCTGGGCGCTGCAGTGCACCCAGGTCGAACTGCTGGAACTCTCGCAGCAGGCCGGCGTGCGCATCGTGTTCTTCCACGGCCGCGGCGGCTCGGTCAGCCGCGGCGGCGGCAAAACCGAACGCGCGATCATCGCCGCGCCGCGCGGCACCGTCGACGGCGTGCTGCGCGTGACCGAACAGGGCGAAGTGATCCACCGCAAATACGGCATCCGCGCACTGGCACTGCGCAATCTCGAACAGGCGACCGCAGCCGTCATGCGCGCCAGCCTGCGCCCACGTCCGCCCGAACAGCGCGAGGCGGGCTGGCGCGAACTCGCCGCCGAACTCGCGCAGACCTCACGCGCCCACTACCGCGCGCTGGTCCACGAGCATGCGGATTTTCCTGCGTATTTCCGCGCAGCCACGCCGATCGACGTGATCGAGCGTTTACGCTTGGGCTCGCGTCCGTCGAAGCGTCGCGAAGGTGGGATCGATGCGTTGCGCGCGATCCCGTGGGTGTTCGCGTGGTCGCAGAACCGCTCCGGCCTGACCGGCTGGTACGGCGTCGGCACCGCGCTCGCGCAGGCCATCGCCACCCATGGCCACGACGCCATCGCCGCGATGGCCCACGACTGGCCCTTCTTCGCCGCGATGCTCGACGACATCGAAATGCTGATGGCGAAATCCGACCTCGCCATCTTCGAACGCTACTCGCGCCTCGCCGGTCCGCTGCACGACGTGTTCTACGCCGGCATCGCCGCCGAATTCGAGCGCACCGCCGATACCATCCTCTCGCTGCGCGGCCGCAGCCAGCTGCTGCAGGACGACTACCGCCTGCGCCTCTCGATCCGTCTGCGCAACCCGTACGTCGACCCGATCAGTCTGCTGCAGGTGGAACTGCTGCAGCGCTGGCGCGATGCGGGGCGCGAGGATGAAGCGTTGTTTCAGGCGTTGGTGGCGACGGTGAATGGCATCGCGGCGGGCATTCAGAACACCGGTTGATGTTCTTGTAGGGTGGGCCCTGGCCCACCATCAAGGCATCTCCGATGAGACACGAATCGAGCTGAATGTTGCCGAGCTCCGAATGCGGAAGAGCCGGTGGGCCAGGGCCCACCCTACAAAAAATTACCGCTTGCGCCTCTCGATCCGGCTCCGAAATCCGTACATCGACCCGATCATCCTGCTACAGGTGGAACTGCTGCAGCGTTGGCGCGATGCGGGACGTGAGGATGAAGCGCTGTTTCAGGCCGCTGATGGTACCGTCAACGGCATCGCCGCCGGGATCCAGAACACAGGCTGATATCTTTTGTGGGAGCGACGGAAGTCGCTATGCAAAATTTGTAGCCCGGGTAAGCGCAACGCGCGCACTCGGAACAAAGTGAAGCATCTCTCTCCGAAGATCCCGGGCGCGGCCTTTGGCCTTACCCGGGCTACGTCACTGCCACCCTACACACTCATATCCAAGTAAACAAACCCGAACCTTCGGGCAGATCGCGGCTGAGTTTCATCCCGAACTCAGTGCCAATGTCTGTCGCAATACTGGCTTGCGGATTTGGCCCTATGCGTAATTCTTCGATACTTAGTTCATAGATTAGGCCCCGCCCACCTAGATAGACCTGACCAGGACGCAGCTCCGTTTGGATGGACGCGCGTGAACCATATATACGACCAGAATACTTCTTGACAGCCTGAGCAACCTCACGTGCAGCCCCCGTGGCTAACCCGGTGTTGAGCACATCAGTTCGAAGCAAAGTCGCCAAGCATGTAACGAGGATCTCTACGAAGTCGGCATACTCGATCAATTGGCGCGCACTGCTTACGTTTCCAAGGCTTCCATGTGATGCCTCATTTCTCTCGGAGACTAGCCGATTCAGGTAGCTCGCTGGTGTATCGCCAGCAGATTCTATCTTTTCGCAGAACGGCCTCGCATCAGCAATCTTAACGGCGCGATCAAACGCCCCATTCAGGCCAAGCCTACCAAATATTCTTGAGATAACTTCGGAGCGGTAATTATCGGAATCGGTAAGAAACGCATCACTCAACAACTGATAAGTGCTTCCCCGCAGACCATCGGTCAAACCAGCTGCGATGATGTCCTCGGATAGATTTGAATAGAGCGTCTTACTTGGCGCCCATCTTGAAAGAATATGACCGACACCCACTCGATGATTGATCCGCAACGACTCCTTGAGATTCTCATATTGCGGATAAAGTCGTGAAATCTGAAGCACATACTCTTCAACTAATTCACAAATAGCCTTTTCTAATAATGCATAGACACGAGTAGCGGCTGCGGACGCATCGAACACCTGCCACGCCAGCTTCGGCGGCGCGCTACGTCTCAGCAAGTCCAGTACTGCCGAATCAAGGGTCAATGGTGCCAAGGCAGGACTCGAGGCATAGATCGACTGGCGCAAATTGTCCTGCCACTCAACTACGGCCCTTAAATCTGTCAACTCTCGCCCAAGCGCAATCGGTTGCGCGGTGAACATATTGGTCGCCGCTCAACTATTG
>JANLSB010000718.1:0-1926 GCA_031362125.1 Lysobacterales bacterium
CGAACCCTCACCCCTGCCCGTCTCCCGGAGGGAGAGGGAAGAGCAAACGCCTTCGCACATTGTGCGGATTGCCCGAGGCCAAACGACATCAACGTGAACACCACCTTCCCCCTCGAACCCACCACCACCGAAGCCCAGGACGCCATCCGCGACGAATTCGCGTTCTTCAGCGACTGGTCCGAGCGCTACCAGTACCTCATCGACCTCGGCCGCAAACTGCCGCGGATGGACGACGCGCTGAAGAACGACACCCACCGCCTGCACGGCTGCCAATCGATGGTGTGGATCGTCGCGTCGGGCGACGCCGACCGCCTCGATTTTGCCGCCGCCAGCGACTCGGCGATCGTCTCCGGCCTGGTCTACCTCGCGCTGCGCGTGTATGCCGGCCGCAGCGCCGACGAGATCCTGGCCACCGACGCCCGCTATATCGCCGATGTCGGCCTCGCCAAGCATCTGTCGCCAACGCGCAACAACGGCCTGGCTGCACTGCTCGGCGCCATCAAGACCGCCGCACAGGACGCGCAGCGCGAGCGCGGTTCGCACACCCACTGACACGCACGAACTCGCACGCATGAGCGTTGCCGACAACATCGAGCCGCAGACTGCGCCGCCATTGCGCAACCGCGCGTTTCTGGGACTGATGGGCTACCGACTGTTCACCATCCTGTCGTATCAGATCGTGGCGGTGGCGGTGGGCTGGCATGTGTACGAGCTCACCAACGACCCGTGGAAACTCGGCTTGATCGGGCTCGCAGAGGTGCTGCCGTTTTTCTGCGTGGCGCCGTTCGCCGGCTATCTGGTCGATCACCTGCCGAAACGGCGCCTCGGCATCATCGCCTGCATCGGCCTGACGATGACGCCGGCGCTGCTCGCGGCCGTCGCTTGGGGTCTGGTGTACGGCGATAGGGAAGATCTGCATTCGCGGCTGTGGCTGATCTACGCCGCGATCATGTTCACCGGCGCAGTGCGCGCCTTCCTCGGCCCGGTCTACAACACGCTGTTCGCCTGCGTGCTGCCGCGCGAACAGTTCACACGTGGCTCCAGCATCGGCAGCGTCGTGTTCCAGTCGGCGCTGGTGCTGGGGCCGGCGATCAGCGGCGGTGTCATCGGACTGGTCATGACACTCGGGCTTTATCCGGCACACTCGACCGCGCTCGCCGGCCCTGCGTACGCGCTCGGCGCCATGTGCGCCTTGGTCGCAGTACTCGCACTGGCGACGTTGCGCACGACCGAACCCGCACTGTCGCAGGAACGCAGCCCGATCTTCGCCAGCATCGGGGAGGGTCTGCGCTTCGTGTTCCAGACGCCGGTGATGCTGGGTGCGATGGCGCTGGACATGTTCGCGGTCCTGTTCGGCGGCGCGATCTCGCTGGCGCCTGCCTTCATCAAGGATGTCCTGCACGCCGGACCGGAAGCGCTGGGACTGCTGCGGGCCGCGCCCGCCGCCGGTGCGGTCATCGTCGGGTTGTGGCTGGCGCGCCGCCCGATCGAACGCCACGCCGGCCGCTTCATGCTGTGCGCGGTCGCCGGCTTCGGCCTGTGCATCATCGGCTTCGGCCTGTCGAAAACACTGTGGCTGTCGATCGCCTTCATGTTCCTTTCGGGCATCTTCGACGGCGTGTCTGTGGTGCTGCGCTCCACCATCCTGCAACTGGCGACGCCCGATCACATGCGCGGCCGCGTGTCGTCGATCAACAGCATCTTCATCAGTTCGTCCAACGAACTTGGCGCGTTTTACGCCGGTTCGATGGCGCGCCTGCTCGGACTGGTGCCAGCGGTCGTCTTGGGCGGCTGCATCACCCTCGGCATCGTCGGCGTGACTGCGCTGAAAGTGCCGTCGCTGCGCCGCTTGAGCTTGCGCGATTTGTAACAGCATCCGGAGGCGCGTTGGCAGCAATTAGGCGCATCGACACTAGGCAAAATAGA
>JANLSB010000786.1:0-2024 GCA_031362125.1 Lysobacterales bacterium
TTCACGGTCAACGCAGTCGATTCGGCGACGCCTTCGATCAGTCCCACCGTGAGCGCACTGGCGCCGAGCGTTCCCACCATGAACAGCGGCAGCAGGCTGTGGACCATCTCGGAGGAAATATCCATCAGCATGCTGACGAAGCCCAGCGCCCAGACGCCGGGGGGTATTTTCGCGAAACGGGTTTCGGTAACGCGATTCATTCTGGAATCGGATGTCGCACGACGATGGCGTGATGCCGTTCCACCCATGATGCTCCATCGGCCGTGGGCGCCGACCGTTCTGCTCAAAGTCGGGCTTATCGCACGGATTCGCGCTGTGGTTCCTGCGTTGTGCCGCTGGCTGTTGGAACCGTCCTCCGGGGCGCGCTCCGCGTTTGCGGTATGGCCGGGGTCGATCTCTGCGGCGCTGCAGCGTTGTTCGCGGGATTGGATGGAAGGGGCCTGGAATGCAGGGTCCGCTTGAAGACCTTCTCGACGAAGATCTCATGGATCGACCACCAATGCGTCGCGTCGCTGCCGGTCTGTTCGATCTTTACATGACGCGCCTTCTGCATGGGGAAACGGATACCGGTGACCGGCCCGTCGCCGGCGCCGGAGGCCACCGGGCCGCGCCAAAGAGAGCCATCGTCGGAAACGAAGACCCGATATCCGCGGGGATAGTCGCTGGGATTGCCGCGTGTATCCAACTGGATGCCGTCGAAAGATTCGGCACGTTGAAAGTCGATCTGCAAGAACTGTCCGGGATTCTGTGCAGTCTTGGTCGCCCAGCGCGTGGTCGCGGATCCGTCGATCGTCAGCGGCGCATCCGCTGCGCTCGACGACGCAGCGAATATCCAGCCTTTCGAATCGAGCACCGGACGGTAGGCCGTTGGATCTTCGGTCTGATGCAGGGCGATGTCGTGGATCGACCACCAGCGATCCGGTGATGCTCCGGTCAGTTCGATGCGCACGTAACGTGCCGCCTGCGTCACGAAATACAGATCGCTCAGCGGGCGAAAGCCCTGGCCGGAGAAGATCGGGCTGCGCCAATAGAGGCCATCGTCTGAAACGAGTACACGGAAAGCACGGGGATAGTTCTCAGGATCGGGCGCAGTATCGATCGCGAGCCGATTGAACGGACGCAGCGCGCCGAGGTCGATCTGGAAAAATTGCCCTGGCGCCTGTATCGCACCGCTCGACCACCGCGAGTCGGCGCTGGCATCGATGGCATTCTGCAGCAGCGCAGTATTCGAAGATGCGCTCAGCGTCCATTGGCTGCGATCGAGCCGAGTATTGGGGGCGTTACCGTAAACGCTCATCAGATCCCATGTCGGCCCGATCTGGTTGCAGCCTTCAGGGCCGATGTCGACACGCCCGGGGCATCCTGCTTCGTCGGGCGCGTCATTGGCGGGCCCATTGCCACACTGGATATCGTTGTAGGGAATGCGTCCAGCAGCGGGGCCGCTGCCGAGCACTCTGGCGATATCGGCGCAGATGGCGACGACGTTTTTGCTGCCGAACGGCGTAGGTGCGTTCTTGGCATCCAGCCCATGATCGAAACCGTTCGAATCGCAATAACATCTGCCACCGACGGCGTAGCTGTCTTTCCATCCTGGCTGCGGGTTGTATGGCTGCGCAGAGGCGTTGCCGGCGATCGTGAGAATGCCGAAACACCACAACAGGAAAGTGCTGCAGTTCTTCATGTCGCCGCCTCCGTGAGCTTTGCCAAGCATATCGATCCGGTCTCAGCCCTTTGCGCGTCGGGCAAGGGCCCCAGCTTGATGACGGTGTCGGTAATCTGCCCTGAATCGGGCAATCCATGGGTGATCCGCTCTGTGATACGAGTCTCATGGGCCGACTTCGCAGCTCGCAGATCAGCGCGATTGCCGCGTTTGCACCGACGCGATTGATTTCGCCTGAGCGATTCGCGCCATCGGAAGTCATCGAACATGAAAAAGGCCGGAACCCTTGTATTTGATTGGGGATTCCGGCTTTTCTGGGACTGCTTTGGAGCTTGAAATGGTGGAGGTGGGGGGAATCGAACCC
>JANLSB010000352.1:0-4826 GCA_031362125.1 Lysobacterales bacterium
CTTCGCTCAACCCATCCTACTTTGCTGCAGATAACCACGCGCGATCAGCAGTTGCCGGATCGCGCGCGTCATTTCGCCGGGCGCGCGATATTCGGGATGGCTGCGGAAGATCGCGGCGGCATCGCCGAAGACGCGCCACTACGCGAATTCGGTTCTTGCCAGCGCATCAGCGGGCGGCTGCAGGCGCGTTGCGGCTTCATGGGCAGGCTCGACCGTAGCGCGGGCGCGCACGGCCGGTCACAGCGGTGCGGACGGTCGGCGTCGATCAGGCCACAGGTGTTCTTTGTGAAATCAACGAAGACGGGCCGCACTGAGGCGGCTGGCCATCAACGAAAACGGGCCGCCCAGAGGCGGCCCGTCGCATGCTACGGAATCGGTGAAACTCAGCCGCCCTGGGTCAGCGGCACCACGCGGATCTCGACGCGGCGATTGCGGGCGCGGCCATCGTCGCTGCTGTTGTCCGCGACCGGATAGCGTTCGCCCATGCCGACCACTTCGAAACGTTCGCGCATCAGGCCGCGACCGGACAGGTAGTTGGCGACAGCGTTGGCACGCTGCTCGGAGAGACGCTGGTTGTATTCGTCGCTGCCGACACTGTCGGTGTGGCCGCTGACTTCGACGACGGTCTGGTTGTATTCGGCCATGGTCGACGCGACCTGGTCGAGCGCCGGACGGAACTGCTGCTTGAGATCGGCGCGGTTGAAATCGAAGGTCACGCCGTCCGGCAGATTGAGCTTGATCACGTCGCCGTCGCGGGTGACTTCGATGCCGGTGCCGGCGGTGCGGCGGCGGAGTTCGGCTTCCTGGCGGTCCTGGTAGACGCCGACGGCGCCGCCGGCAACGGCGCCGACACCTGCACCGACAAGGGCGCGCTGGCGACGCTCGAGAGCATCATCTCCGCTCAGGATGCCGGCCACGGCGCCTATGGCTGCACCGATCAGGGCACCGTTGCGGGTGCGATTCGGGTCATCGGGGGCACTCGTCTGACCGGTGTAAGTAGCGCAACTGCTGAGCAGCAGGCTGGCGGCGACCACGAAAGCGAACGGGGCAAGGGATGGCTTGTGCATCGGGAACTCCTCTGGACCGGCTGGGCGCCGGTAGGCGGAGTCAAGTTAGGCCCGAAAAGCTGACAGTCAGCTGTCTGTGCGATTTGACGGAGGATCATGCGGAATGAATGGGCATGTTCGTTCATAGGATGCGCGTGTGGCGCACCGGCTTCACCGAATGGTGAACTGCGGGTGTGCCATAGGCGCACGCAATGAAACTCCGGGCGAATTGGCTATTCCACCGGTTTCAGCCGGCGGACGTGGCGCGCGGTCGATGCCCGCAGTTCAGCTCAACAATGCCTCAGCCGCAACTGAATCCATGGTCTGTTCCCAACTGCCCATCAGTGTGAGGTAGAGCAGCTTCTCGAACTCGGCGCCGAAGCGGCGGATGACCGCATCCGGATCCGGTACCAGCTTGGCGTCAGAGATCAGGCCGAAATGGACCTTGCCGTTGTAGCTGAGGATCGACATGCCGATGCCGATGGAGCCGGTCTGCGGCACCCAGACCATCATTTCCCTGATCTTGCCGCCGGCCAGATACAGCGGCTGCTGTGGGCCGGGCACGTTGGTGGCCACCGTCGTCGCTTTCCGGCTGAACAATTCGAGCGCGAGTTCCTGTACAGCCGCCGGCGCCATGCCGAGTGCCGCCAAAAGGCCATAAGCAACAATGGCTTGACGTGAATTCTTAAGCTGATTCATGCACTCGGCGACATGCTCCAGACGGCGGATCGGGTTACTGATGCCAACCGGCAGATCGAGGAATACCAGACCGAAGTGATTGCCGAGCTTGCGCGCATGTTCCAGCGGCCGCAGGTTCACCGGCACGGTCGCGCGCAGGGTCATGCCGTCGACCTGTTCGCCGCGCTCGATCATGTAGTGGCGCAAGGCGCCAGCGGCAGTGGCCATCAGCACATCGTTGACAGTGCAATCGCAGGCACGACCGACTGCCTTGACCTCTTCCAGATCCAGCGGCGGCGCCCAGGCCACGCGCTTGCTCACGCCGAGCCTGCCGCGCAGCAGCGACGGCGGGTCGTCCGGGAGCGCGAGGGCCTGAATCAGTTCGCGGGCGATATCGCCGCCCTCTTTCGCGAGCACCCCGGCGAGGGTCGGATCGCGGTACATATCCATGCCCTTTTCGAGCATCCTGGTGCCGAGTTTGGCGTAGCGCTCGACCGCGCCGACGCGGCGCGCAACTTTTTCGCCGTCCTGCTTCAGCCAGGCCTTGCCGAGGTCGGCGCCCTTGCCCGGTTCGCGGGCGGTATCGGTCAGCGACAGCAGCACCTGAACCAGGGCGATACCGTCGGCATAGCTGTGGTGGATGCGCGAAACCAGCGCCGAGCCACCGTGGTATTTCTCGACCAGATGGAATTGCCAGAGCGGCTTGGTCTTGTCGAGCGGACTGGACGCGAGCGCACTGACGAAGCGCTCCAGCGCCTTCTGATCGGCACGGCCGGGTAGCGCCGAAAGCCGCACGTGCCAATCGAGATCGAAATCATCGTCGGTCTGCCAGGCCATGCCGCCCGGGGTTTCGACCGGTTTCATCCGGAAGCGGGAGTAGTCGAGGAAGCGTTTTTCGATCACCTTCTTCAGCTTCACCAGCGAGATCGGCTCGTCGAACATCAGCACGCCGGTGATCATCATCGGATTGGTCGGCCGCTCCATCCGCAGCCATGCGGTATCTACCCGCGACATGGATTCGCGGCGCGAGCGCTTCAGTGCAGGTCTGTTCGCGGACTTTTCTACGGCCATGATGTTCTCCCCGGGGCGTCGCGAGTGAATCACGCAGAACAGCCGCGGTCAACGCGAACCGCCGGGGCCTATTCGCCGATATCGCCGATCCTGCGGTAGGCGTCCAGCGCCGCCTGCCGGCCGCGCGCCAGATCGACGATCGGATGTCGCGGGTATTCGGGCGCGTATCGGGCCAGCGTCAGCGGGTCGGTCCACGGCGCGAACCGCAGTTTCGGCGGCAGTCGCGCCAGCTCCGGCACCCAGCGCGAAATATAGGCGCCGTCGGGGTCGAATTTTTCGGCCTGTGTCACCGGATTGAAAATGCGGAAGTACGGCGCGGCATCGGCACCGGTGCCGCCGATCCACTGCCAGCCGAGGGTGTTGTTGGCGAGATCGGCATCGACCAGGGTGTCCCAGAACCAGCGCGCGCCTTCGCGCCAGTGATAGCGCATGTGCTTGCACAGATAACTGCCGACGATCATGCGCACCCGGTTGTGCATCCAACCCGTCTGCCACAGTTGGCGCATGCCGGCATCGACGATCGGGATACCGGTGCGCCCGTGCCGCCAGGCATCGCGCATGAGCGGGCTGACCTTCGCCCACGGAAAATCGGCGAAGCGCGGGTTGAGGTTCTGCTCGGTCGTCTGCGGGAAGTGATGCAGCAGATGGTGGGCGAATTCGCGCCAGCCCAACTGGCGGATATAGCCGTCGATCTCCTCGCCCAGTTGCGGCGTGCGCAGCGTCTGCAGCATCGTCGCGATGCGCCACGGCGCGATCTCGCCGAAGTGCAGGTGCGGCGACAGCCGGGAGGTGCCGGTGTGATCGGGACGATCGCGCTCGCTGCGGTAATCGCGTAAAGCGCCATCGGCGAACACCTCCAGCACCGCGCGCGCGCCGGACTCGCCGGGCTGCCAATGCGTCCAGAACTCCGCGTCCCAGCCCAGCGGCGGCGACAGTTTCAGCGCGTCCAGAGAAAGACCATGCGGACCATGATCGACCTTCGGCAGCATGGCGGGCGCATCGTGCGGCACCGGCAGTTGCAGCATCGCGCTGCCGGCGCGCCAGAACGGCGTGAAGACCTTGTAGGGCCCGCCCAGTTTGGTGGCGACCTGCCAGGGCTCGACCAGCAGTGCGCCATTGTGGCTTTCCGCACGCAGACCCTGGCGCTTCAACGCAGCCTTGATGATGGTGTCGCGTTTCTCGATGGCCGGTTCGTAGCGACGGTTCCAGAACACCGCTTCGGCATCGCAGGCAGCTGCGAGCGTCTGCAGGGTCTGCAGCGTCGGCGAATGGAAGTAGCGCAGCCGGGAGCCGCGCTTGCGCAGATCGGCATCCAGCGCCGCCAATGAGCGATGACGCCAGGCTTCGGCAGCGGCACCCGGCGCCCACGCGCCCTCTTCCTCCGGCGCATGGATGTACACCGGGATCGGCGCATAACCGCCGTCGAGCGCGGCCTGCAGCGCCGGGTTGTCGGCCAGTCGCAGATCGTTGCGGAACCAGACGATCGCATTCGCCATCAACTCACCTTCACTGTGGGCCTCACACCAAGGAAGCCGCCGTCCACGGCGATGACCTGCCCGCTGATCCATCCGGCACGTTCGGAAATCAGGAAGGCGGCGAGCTCGGCGGCATCGGCGGCCTCTCCATGGCGTCCGAGCGGATACTGCGCGGAAACCGCCTTGCGCGCCAGTTCGCTGGACACGAATTTGGCGGTGGCGGGCGTTTCCATCAGCCCCGGCGCGATGGTGTTGACCCGCAGACCGAGTCCGGAAAAGTCCGCAGCCAGCGAACGGGTCAGTGCTTCGATACCGCCCTTGGCCATCGCGATCGCTGCGTGATTGCTCACGCCCACGCCCGCGGCGACCGAACTGAACAACACCAGCGCCCCGCCCCGTTTTTCGGCCTGCAGCGCCATGGTGTAGGCCTTGGCGACGAAGAACGCGGTATCGAGGTTGGCCGACAGGCAATCGCGGTATTGCTGCTCGCTGGTGCGGGCGATGGGCGCGATCAGCACCGCGCCGGCGCAGTTGACCACAGCATCGGGCGCCGCGC
>JANLSB010000115.1:0-3620 GCA_031362125.1 Lysobacterales bacterium
GCGAGGCTGAACAGCGAAGCTGGCCCTGAGCGGAGCGAAGGGTGAGGCGCATAGCGCCGAATCATCAATCGCTTACGCGCTTGCTTCGCCGTCGCAGCTTTCCTTGGCGGCGCTACCAGGCTGTTTTTCAACAGCCTGCTAACGCACCGGTTTCAGCACCAGGTCCTGGAAATCGAAGCTGAAATCCGTATTCGGGGATATCGCCTGCATGCCTGCTTCGCGCACGTTCCCATCGGCATCCAGTACGAAGGTCACGAACGCATCCGCGTTGAGCCAGCGTTCGTCCCAGCGCACGATGAAGGTGTCGTGCTGCCAGTGGCTGAGCGTCCCCGCCAAGGCAGGGGTGTGGGCGAATCGCATCCGCAATCCACCGTTCTGCTCCGCAATCACGATATTGCCGTACCACGGGTCGCGATACGTCGCTGCATAACCTTCAAGCGCCAGCGATGGCTGCGAATTCCCGGCCCGCGCCGCCTGATGCTTGGCCCAACTGTCATCGGCTTTTTCCCGCGATTTCGTCAAGGCGGCGCCGTAGGCGGCATTCCAGTCGGTCTCCGGCACATCGAGATAGGCGTCCAACACACGCAGGGTGATCGCATTGAAGGCGCCGCCGAATTCCGCGTTGGTCAGCACCACCACGCCGAGCATCTGTTCCGGCAGCAGGGTCACGCGCGAGACCATGCCGGGCCAGCCGCCGGTATGCCAGACCAGCTTGTGTCTGCGGTAGTCGGAGAGCATCCAGCCTTGGCCGTATGAAAGAAAATCAGGCTTCGCCGGCAGCAGTTGCGGAACCGAAGGCTGCGCGATCGGCATGGGGGTGATCGCGGACCACATCTGCTGTTGGGTTTTCTCCTGGAACAGCCGCTGCTCTTTGCCTGTCGTGTCGCGATATCTGCCGCCGGCGAGCTGCAGGCGCATCCACTTCGCCATGTCATGGGCGCTGGCGTAGATCCCACCGGCGCCTGAGACGTTGTGCCACGACAGCTTTGGCGCAGGCTGCAGGTCTTTGGCATCGACCAGCGCGTAGCCGGTCGCCGTGTTGTCGCCGGGCTTCAACACATCGCTGTTGTAGCGGATTTCATCCATACCGAGCGGTGTGAAGATACGGGTGCGCAAAAAGGCCTCGAACGATTGTCCGCTGGCTTGTTCCACGAGGAGCTGCGCCACGCCATACAGGATGTTGTCGTAGGCATAGCGGTCGCGGAACGAGCCGGTCAGGGGCACATGCCGCAACCGTCGCGCGACTTCTTCACCGGTGTAGTTCGTGGTCGGCCAATACAGCAGGTCGCCCGCGCCCAGCCCGTGCCCGCTGCGATGCGCCAGCAGGTCGCGGACGCGCATTTCGCGGGTTACATATGGGTCGGCCATCTGGAACCAGGGCAGATGATCGACGACGCGGTCATCGAGGCCCAACTTGCCATCCTCGACCAGCATGTTGAGTGCAGTGGCCGTGAACGCCTTGGTATTGGAGGCGATGGCGAACATCGTGTGGGCGTCGACCGCCCCTTTGCCCAGCTCGCGTTCGCCCCAGCCGCGCTCAAAGACGATCTCGCCGTCCTTGACCACCGCCACCGCGATGCCCGGCACCTCGAAGGTCTTGCGTACGGATTCGATGTAGGCGTCGAAATCGGCGAATCGAGCGGGCAACGTGGACCGGGTCGGGGCGCTGATGGCTGTAGTCTCGCGCTGTGCCGAGACGGCAAGCCCGCTCGCCATCATCAGGGCCAGTCCAACCCAGCAAGCCAACGAAAGGCGGTAGAGGAGTGGAGACAGGGCCCGGTCTGGCATGGTCATGGTCTGTGAAGGCTGGTCGGAAACACCACTATCGCGTATCGGTCAACGGCAGGCATCCCCCACGGCCGGCCCAGCCCGTAATTTGCGCCCAAGTACTTGAACTGCCATACTTTCCGGCTCTGCCGCCTCGGCGGAAGACCTTGCCCTACCGTCGCCGACACGGCGTCGCAGGGGCTTTCGTTGGGCAATTCCGCCTTTCGATATCCACAAGGACATACTGCACATGCGTCATTACGAAGTCGTCTTCATGGTCCATCCGGACCAGAGCGAACAGGTGCCGGCAATGATCGAGCGCTACAAATCGCTCGTCGAATCCGGCAGCGGCACGATCCACCGTCTTGAAGACTGGGGCCGTCGTCAGCTCGCCTATCCCATCCAGAATCTGGTCAAAGCCCATTACGTGATGATGAACATCGAGATCGATATCGCTGTTCTCAACGAATTGGTCGATACCTTCCGCTTCAACGACGCCATCCTGCGTCATCTCGTGGTCAAGCGCGACGGCCCGGATACCGAGCAGTCCCTGATCATGAAGAACAAGGACGACAAGGACAAGGCCGACAAGGGTGATCGCCGCCGCCGCGATGATGACGGCGCCATCGGCATTGCCGATAGCGACGATGTTGCCGATATCGCCGATTCTGTCGAAGTCTGAGGAGACCACCATGTCCAAGTTCTTCCGCCGCCGCAAATTCTGCAAGTTCACCGCCGAAGGCGTGAAAGAGATCGACTACAAGGATCTCAACACCTTGCGCCAGAACCTTACCGAGAACGGCAAGATCGTACCGAGCCGGATCACCGGCACCAAGTCGAAGTACCAGCGCCAGCTCGCGATCGCGGTCAAGCGTGCACGCTTTCTCGCACTGATTCCGTACACCGACAATCACAACATCTAAGCCCGTCATCCCGAACGTGGCGGGGCTGCTTTTTCAGCAGCAGATTCCTCAGCTTCGTTCGGAATGACCGAATACTGTCATTCGGACAGCCACCCGCTGCGGCTCACGCTCACGCATTGCGTGCACCGCTAACGAATACGGAACCATCTCATGCAACTGATTCTTCTGCAGAAAGTCGTCAATCTCGGCAGCCTTGGCGACAAGGTCGATGTGAAGCCCGGTTACGGCCGCAACTACCTCGTGCCGCAGGGCAAGGCCGTGCCGGCGACCGCCGCGAATCTCGCCATGTTCGAAGCCAAGCGCGCCGAATACGAGGCCAAGGCCAAGTCCATGTCCGACGACGCCGATTCGCGTCGCGGCCAGCTCGATGGCGTCAGCGTCACGATCAAGGCCAACGCCTCGACCGAAGGCAAACTGTACGGCTCGGTCGGCCCGCGCGATATTGCCGAGGCCCTTACCGCTGCCGGTCACAAGGTCAATAAATCCGAAGTAGTCATGGGCGAAGGTGCCCTGCGCAACATCGGCGAGCACAATGTCCTCGTGCACCTGCATGCCGATGTCGAAGTGACCGTCAAAGTGGTCATCGAGCCCGAAGCCGCGTAAGCGCCGTGCCAAGGTTTCGACTGAACGGGCGCCGCAGGGCGCCCGTTTTTGTTTGCGACTGTCTCAGCTGGTGAGACGGCTGCATTGAAAGTTATGCACAGGTTGTCCCACGACTTGTCTGCAACGCCCGGGGGGGCCGGCGACGTACGATGTCCAGCTCGATCTCTTTCCGTTGCAGCACTCCGGAGCAGCACACTCTCATGGCTTTCCGCCCCAATGCCTACGGCGACAACCGCCGCCGCGACACCTTCGGCGACAGCCGCGTGGAGCAGTTGCGTATCCCGCCGCAGTCGATCGACGCCGAACAGGCGGTGATCGGCGGCCTGA
>JANLSB010000001.1:0-6445 GCA_031362125.1 Lysobacterales bacterium
CAGCGGTCATTCGGCAGCGACGAGCAGGGCACGATTTACCAGGACCAGACAGGTGTCCGGGAAGTGCAGCATGCCACCGGAATTCGCAAGATGACGCAGCGGCATCGGCGCGCCGATCCGGTCGAAATGCGCGCAGGACTCCAGAAACCGTTCGAGCTGCAGCGCAGTCATCGGCGACTCGGGGTCGTCAGCGCACGCGAGGTGCGAATAGACGCCTTCCAGTACGCACCATTTCGACGCAGCAGCGGCATCGATGAACGGCCCGGCGCTGTAGCTGTGCACGCCGATCCGCTCCATCCCGGTATCGATCTTGAGATGGACACTCGCCTTGCGCCCGAGCGCCTCGGCGGCGGCTTCGACCTGACGCAGCTTGTCCAGCGACGAGACGGTGATCGCGAGGTCATGGACGATGAACTGCGCCGCCTGTGGCCCGAAAACACCGCCGAGCACCAGGATCGGCACCCGCACACCCGCCTGTCGCAGCGCTATGCCTTCTTCGAGGAAGGCGACCGCCAACTGTTCGATGCCCTGCGTCTGCAGATGCAGGGCCACCGGCACCAGACCGTGCCCATAGGCATTGGCCTTGACGATCCCCATCACCGGAACGCCGGCATGGGTACGCAGAACGCCGAGATTGTGCGTCAGCGCATCCAGATCGACCCGGATACGCGTCGGTCGCTCGCTCGCCTCCGCATGGCGATGGCGCAGGGCATCGAGGTCGGCGGCGGCAAGCGGCGTGGTCATTCGCCATTTTAGCGGCCGCACCACGACTTCGCGTGTGCCCGCGTGAACGCACGCGAATGCCGCTGCCGGCGTAGCGCCGGCAGCGGCCACCCACGGACGATCGAACGGACGATCGAACGGACGATTGATCAGTTCCGGATCACGGTCACCCTGCCGCTGTCCTGACCGCCACGACCGTCGCTGATCGTGTAGTCGAAGGTGACACTACCGACCCAGAACCGCGAAGGCGGCGTGAAGCGGATCTGGTCGCCCTCGATGATGGCGCTGCCGAGCGTCGGCCGGGTGACTGAAGCGATCTTCAAAGGATCGCCATCGGGATCGCTGTCGTTCGCCAGCACCGGGATCAGGATCGAGGCGCGTCGTGTCCGCGCAAGATCATCGACCGCGACCGGCGGCGTATTCGGCACGGTCACCGCAAGATCGACCTCGGCTTCACGCACCGCGTTGCCGTACCGCACGCGGTAACGGAAACGATCGCTCCCGGCGTAACCGCTCTGCGCCGTGTAGGTCGCGGCCGCACCCGATAAGGTCACGCTGCCGTGATCCGGCGCACGGACGATCGAATACGCCAGGCTGCCGCCGTTGCCGATCGTACCGGGCAGTGCGATCGATACCGGCGTGCCCGCGACCGCCGTTGCCGACCCCGGTGCCGCCGTCAGCGGCGCGTAGGTCTGCAGGAAGCGCACGCCACCGCTGACCGAGACCATCAGCAACGAGCCGTCCTTCGACAGTCGCGTGCGTCCGGAGACATAGGCCCAGTTGCCGGTGCTGGAAAAATCGCTTTCGAAATCGTAGGCCGCAGTCTGCGTGAAGGTGTTCATGTCGAAGACCCGCACCAGCCGACCGCCGGCCCACGGGAAATACGCAGTGGCCTCCACCGGGTGATAGGCCGCCCCGATCGGCTGCGGACCGGCGTACTGGCCGAGCATCATCACGTTCTGATACGTGTCGTTGTAGACGAAAGCGCCGCTGTAGGTCGGAACGGCGAACTGGCTGCCCAGCCGATCGGTCGCGATCTCGTAATTGAACCAACCGGTGCCGCCGCTGCCCTCGCGACGCACGAGCTGGCCGGTCGGGATATCGATGAGACCCCATGCGCCGGAGGATGTATTGGCCTCGGCGAAGGCGACCGTCTGGCCGTCGCCGCTGGCAGACAGCATGGTCCTCTGGCGCACCGAGGCCAATGGTGTCCAGATGTCGGTCAGCGGGTCCAATCGACGCAACGGCGTCCAGCCCGAGCCTGCGAAATCGGTCGTTGCATAGACCTTGCCGTCCGCCGCGAAAGTCACCGAGTAGGTGCCGGTTTCATAGCTGCTGCTCTTGACGAAAGAAACGGTACGCGCAGCCAGCGTGTCGAGCGACACCAGATGCACCCAACCCTCGCCGCTGCCGGACTGGCTGCCCGACGCGTTGTCCGCCACGGCGAGCGTGGCGTTGTCCGCTGAAATATCGATACCGCGTAATTCGCCGCCCAGCACGATCGGCGGCAGAAAGCCGCCGCTGGCGATGTCGTAGCGCAGCACTTCACCGCCCTGAGTGACGTAGATGAGGCCGCGGCTGTCGTCGTGGACCATGTCCATGCGCTGTGGCGCCAGAATGAGCGTCCCGGCCGCCATCGCCGGTGTGATTGCCGTCGATGCTGTCAGCGATGCCACCCACAGCGCCGCGATGCGCAAGCTCGTGCGCGAAGTGAATCGAGTCTCCATGTGATCTCCAGTCGTGTGATTTTCCGGTATCCGGAAACGTGGTTCCGGCATAGGCCGAAACCATCGAATCCAGATGAAAATCATACGGTTATCGACTCTCACAGACTGAGACAGCACGACACTTCAACCACTGCGCGCGGATCAAGAATGACTGACAAATGCCCGCAATCTGAAGCTCAAGAACGTGCCATGTTCAGGAGTACTCACACGAAGCAGTGGATCAACGTCCGCCGTTCGGATACCGCGCCTTCACCAGCGCCTGATACGTCGCCGAATGATGCTGATGCAGCGCCTGCCCGCCCCACACATCCCGGTCCGGGAAGTCCTTGTCGAACGTACCGGGCAGCACCAACCCAGGCTGCGGCTGCGCGTAGCCGATCCCCGATTTTGCCGCATCGCTGAAAAGATCGGCAACCAGATCTTTTTCGACGAAATCCCAGTGCAGCCGATGCGGCGCATAGATCTGTTCGATACCGCCGAACGACCACCAGCACAGCGGCGCGATGTCCAGACTGTTCTGGATCCGCCACAGAAAGCCCTGATTGTTGGGCAGGATCGAATTGAAGTACTGGTTGAAACCACTGCCGCCAGCCGTGAGGCCTGCGAACGACCACAGCGCCATGTTGTAGACGGGGCTGCCGCCATGGAGCATCGCATTGAAATACGCGAACAGCGTCGGCGTGAGCGTGCCACCGAGGCTGTGCCCGGTGACGTAGAGAAAGCGCGGTTTCAGCGCTTCCAGGAATTCCAGCATCGAGGTATTGCCCCGGTCCGGATCGCGCAGGCGCAGCAGATCGGACATGCCATTGAATGTGCCTTTGGAGATCAGTGCATCCGCCGGAACATTCGGTGGGCCGCCCGGCAATTCGCTGAAAGGCTTTGCCTGGTCGATATCAAAGTCCTGCTTGAGCCAACTGCTCAGGCTCTCGAAATTGGTGCCACGGATCACCGCGAAATACTCGCCAGTGGTCGCATCGCCAGCGATGAAGGCGAGGCTGTAGGAAATGCCGTCCCAGTCCCGCAGCTCCCGCGGCCCCCAGACCACCGTCAGCCCGGTCGACGCCGACACCTCGATCGGGATCTCGTGAAGCCCCTCGTAGGAAATCGCGCATAGTTGCAATGCGGTATTCGGGTAATAGTCGTAATTGCGGCCAATGTGCGCGAATACGCCTTCGGATACGTCCATGACTGCCCCCTTGGTGCGGCATGCCGGATGCCGCTGATATCGGCGAAAGCTGTTGCCCCGATCGGAGCGCCTGCAGTCTGCGCCGCAGCCATGCATGGGTCAAATCAATGAGAGGCGCTGTCCATCGTTGGCGACCAGTGCATGCTCAGTGCAGTGGCGTGCCCATTTCCTCGGCGTAGGCCAGCCAGGCGCCGATCACATGACTGCTGCTGGGACCGAAATGCAGTTCACTCTGCGGCGTGGGTATCTTGTGGTACACCAACAGAATCCTGCGCAGGAGCGCCTTGCGCGACTCGCCTTCGAGGCCTTTCTCGCGGATCGCCAGTTCCAACAGGACAGGTTCATCAGGAAAGTCAGCCAGTGCTGCGTCGAGCAGCTTCAAGGCTTCGGCCGAGCCGCGACCCGCCGAGAGGAATTCACCGAGCACGCGGCTCGCGGCGAATTTCTGCATGTGGTAACGATGCCAGCCCAGTTCGTCGGAGCGGCGCAGGCCAACCTTGTCCTCGGCTGCGGACTGCAATGACGCCAGTACCTCCAGCGCCGTCGGATCACCGCCATCGGATTCGGCACGTGCCCATAACGCAGTGCCGTAGCGAGCCAGTTGCTCGGCGGGCTTGACGATACCACGGGTCTGCTGCTCGACCACCAACATGCGCATCAACTGGCTGGAGACCGGCAGAGGATGGTCGTCGACCATCAGCGCGCAGCGGGCCAAGGCCTGGTTCCAACGCTTCATTGCAACATCAGGATCCAAGGCATTTTCTGTTCTGCCGCGATCGCGCAACCTGGTGATCTGGTCGTAATCGCCCGCCGCCTCGGCTTTCTCCATCAGCGCCAGACGCACCTCGCCACGCTCATCAGCGCGTCTGCTGTCGGACAACTCCGCCTCGAACAGCGGCCGCAGGCAGTCGAGTTCGCGCAGCTCGGGAGAATTCGTCGGTTCATGTGGCGCAGCGAACGCGGTGACGCGCAGCAGCGCATCGTAGCGTTGGCCGCTTGAGACCGGCAGCACACCGGCTTCCTTGATCACCGATTCGAGCGTCGCCCCTGGTCGGGTTTGGCGATAAGCCGCAAACGCATCGGCGTAGCGTGCCAACACAGGCCGCTCCCCCCAGAGCTCCTCAAGTATCCGTGCGAACGCCATGCCGCCGTGACTGCCGAATTCGGCCCTGCGCAGTTCCGCAACCGCTTCTGTGTCGTGACCAAGACGCAGATGGCAGTACGCCCCCAGGGCCGGAAAATAACCGCCATAGTGTCCCGCCTCCTGCTGTACTTTCCAGACCTCGAGCGCGCGCTCGCATTGATCGTGACGGGTGTAATGCAGTCCAAGCTCCAGCAGAGCCAGCGAACGCTTGCCGCTGTCCTGGTACGCACGTTCATGCCAGGCCAGCGACGCTTCAGGATGCATTGTCCACACCATGTTCGCGATCGCCATCGTCCCCAGCCAGCCGTTGGGTTTGGCAGCGCTTTCCATGGCGGCAAGCGCTTGCTCCGGCTTGCCGTCGAGGTAGAACGGCATGTTTTCGGTTTGCAGTCGGGTCAGATCATTGCTGACATCACCCAATCGTTGCAGATCGGCTTCGAAGTCGGCGGCCATCAACGCAGGGGCGCCGCAGGACAATAGAACGCCGAGCAAACGCCCGGCCATTCGGACGCAAAGCGGACAACGGTACCGTTCCATTCGCTCTCCCCAGTGCGAAAAACCGGTCGCAAGGATACACCGGAATGATTTTGTCTGAATCGTGGCGTCAATCCGCAATGACATGGACAGCGCAGCCGCGATTGCAGGCACATCGTGAAGAGAAACGTGATTACCTGAGGAAATCGAGATGCTTTCGCGTTCGATTCACCCGGCAGAACGAGCCACCGTTACTCGAAACTGCCCACCGAATCGAATGCCAGATTGTCGAACCGCGTGTACTCGCCGAAGAACTTCAGCTTGAACGAACCGGTTGGGCCATTACGCTGTTTGCCGATGATGATCTCGGCGAGACCCTTGTCCGGCGAATTTTCCTTGTTGTAGTAATCGTCGCGATAGATGAAGACGATCATGTCGGCGTCCTGCTCGATGGCGCCAGATTCGCGGAGGTCGGCCATCACCGGGCGCTTGTCGGCGCGTGTTTCCAATGAGCGGTTGAGCTGCGACAGCGCGATCACCGGGACGTTGAGTTCTTTCGCAAGGCCCTTCAACGAGCGCGATATCTCGGAGATTTCGGTGGCGCGGTTTTCGCTGTTGCCAGGCACCGCCATCAACTGCAGGTAGTCGATGACGATCAGGCCGAGGCCGTGTTCGCGCTTCAGGCGACGCGCCTTCGCGCGCAGGCCCTCGGGGGACAGGCCCGGGGTGTCGTCGATGAAGATCTTGGTTTCCTTGATCATGCGGATCGCGCTGCTGACCCTGCTCCAGTCCTCGTCTTCGAGCTGGCCCGTACGCAGGCGGGTTGCATTGACCCGGCCGTTGGCCGAGATCAGCCGCAGCGCGAGCTGTGAAGCCGACATTTCCATCGAGAACACAGCGACCGGCTTCCTGGTCTTGATCGCGGCATGCTCGGCGATATTGAGCGCGAGCGTGGTCTTGCCCATCGCCGGGCGCGCCGCGAGGATGATCAGATCGGTCGGCTGCAGGCCGGCGGTCATTTCGTCGAATTCGGTGTAGCCGGTCGGCAGGCCGGTGACGCTGCCGCCGTTCTGGTAGCGGGTCTGCAGCACGTCGAAGGCTTCGGCCATCGCCTTGTTGATCGCGACGAAATCGGTGCGGCCCTGCGCGCGGGCTTCGGAGATCGCGAACACGTCCTTTTCGGCCTTCGAC
>JANLSB010000030.1:0-2314 GCA_031362125.1 Lysobacterales bacterium
CTGGTCGTTGCCGCGATCAACGACGCGGTGAACAAGGTCAACGCCGAATCGCAGGCGAAGATGTCCGGCGCCACCGCCGGTATGCCGATCCCGCCGGGCATGAAGATTCCGGGGATGTTTTGAGCCGATGTTTCATGCGGGCGATTTTGTTGCGTCGCACGTGCAACATCGCTGACCGATGACCATCTCGCTCCTGGAACAACTGATCGAAGCCTTCCGCATCCTGCCCGGAGTCGGCCAGAAAACCGCGCAGCGGATGGCCTATCACGTGCTGGAGCGGGATCGCGAGGGCGGCCAGCGTCTTTCCGATGCGCTGGCTGCTGCAGTCGACCGCATCGGCCACTGCGCGCGTTGCCGGGATTTCAGCGAGTCTGAACTCTGCGCCACCTGCGCCAACGCCTCGCGCGACGGACATGTGCTGTGCGCGGTCGAATCGCCTGCGGACCGCCTCGTCATCGAACAGGCCACGGGTTATCGCGGTCTGTATTTCGTGCTGCAGGGCAGGCTGAGTCCGCTCGATGGTATTGGCCCGCGCGAACTCGGGCTCGAAAAACTCGCTGCGCGCCTGGCCGAAGGCGAAGTGCAGGAACTCGTGATCGCGACCAATCCGACGGTCGAAGGTGAGGCGACTGCGCATTACCTGGCGCAGCTGGCGCGACAGCACAATGTCAAACCAACCCGTCTCGCGCACGGCGTTCCGCTGGGCGGCGAACTCGAATACGTGGATCGCGGCACGCTGTCGCACGCCTTCGGTACGCGCAGCGAGATGCCAACGTAGGGTGGGCCCTGGCCCACCATCGCGAGAGATCCCATGGTGCGACAATGATCGAAGCGGTTACGATCGTTGTTCGCAGCGAACGTAACCGTCGCAATGGCGGGCCAAGGCCCGCCATACGGACCCAAAGGAGACAGGTCATGTCGGACACCATCTTCCACAAGATCATCGATCGCCAGATTCCGGCGAACATCGTCTATGAAGACGAACACCTGATCGCTTTCCGCGACATCGCCCCACAGGCGCCGGTGCACGTCCTGTTCGTGCCCAAGGTGACCATCCCCACGCTCAACGACGTACAGCCCGACCAGGCCGAGATCGTCGGCCGTCTCGTCATTGCCGCCGCGAACTACGCCAAGGCGCAGGGCTTCGCTGAGGACGGCTACCGCATCGTGATGAACTGCAACGATCACGGCGGGCAGACAGTCTTCCAGATCCATCTGCATTTGCTGGCGGGAGTGCCGCTGGGGCGTTTCGGATAAAAGACCATCGCGGCTCCCGCCGCTGCTACAAAAGCGATTCGCTCACCAACGCAGCATGCCTTCCACCACCGTACACACCCGCCCCCCCGACCACACATCGCCGGCATCGTCGACAGTGAGTTCGATGATCGCGTCATGGCCCACTTCGCGGCCCTGGCTGATGCGGTAGAAGCCGCTGTCGCCGGGCAGCGCGTTCTGCGAGGCGAGCCAAGCGGCGAGGGTGGCGTTGGCAGCGCCCGAGGCGGCGTCTTCGAACTGCGCGGGCGCGCCGACCCATGCGCGGACGGCGAGGTAATAGACCGGGTCGTCGCTGCGCGCATAGGCACAGAGGCCCATGCTCTCGGTCGATTGGGCGAGCGCGGAGATCGCCTCCCACGGCGGCATGGCGCTGCGCAGCGCGGTTTCGCTTTCGAGTTCGGCCAACCACCAGCGCCGGCCGCCGTCCATCAGTGCGGGCGGAAGCTTGCCCAGGGGAAGCGTCCGCAGCAGGTCCTGCAGGCGCGGATCGTCCGCGCTGGCGATCTCGCGCACGCTGGCGCGCGGGGTGCGCACGGCGATCGTGCGTGTCTGGCCTTCGCCGGTCACGCGCAGCGGGAGTTTGCCGGCGATGCCGTCCTGCACCAGCAACCCGTCGCGCGGCGTCGCGAGTCCGGCTTCGAGTACCGCGTGCGCAGTACCGACGCTGGGGTGACCGGCGAACGGCACTTCGCGGCGCGGACTGAACATGCGGATGCGATAGCTGCTGTCGTTGCTGATCGCCGGAAACACGAACGTGGTTTCCGGCAGGCGCGTCCACTTGGCAATGGCCTGCATCTGTTCGTCGGTCAGACCGTCCGCATCCAACACGACCGCCAGCGGGTTGCCGGCGCCGGGGCGGTCTGCGAAGACATCGACTTGCATATAGCGGCGGGAAGTCATCGGCGGTCTGATCGTTCTGTCGGGGTCGGGCAGGGTAACAGCGAGCGCAGTGCGAAGCTGTGTTCCGAAGGCATCACCACATGACTTCGCCGCGCATCACCGGTTGCACTTCTCCGCCCACCCGGCCCCCCATACATCT
>JANLSB010000057.1:0-4521 GCA_031362125.1 Lysobacterales bacterium
CGCACGCATCGACGCCGGCGCAGCGCCGCCGCCGGGCTCCGCATCGGCGGAAAAATAGAAGGTGAACGCACCGAGGTCGATGTCGGCCGCCGAAACCTGGATCGGCTCGGGCTTGCCGTCGGCGCCCAGCCGGCCTTCGCCCTGCGCATCCGGCACCGACGATGCGGCATGCAGCGCACTGTGGCGCCAGCCCTTCACGGTGATCTTCGCGGGTTTGCCGACGGCAATCCGCAGCGTCGTCGACGCGTCTTTCGGCATGGCGATGTTCCGCCCACCTTCGTCGGTCAGTCGATCCTGCTCGAAAGTGAAGCGCGGCTCATCGTCCACTTCCACCGCGAAACGCCAATCGGTGGTGCCTGCCGTGCCATCGCTGTGTACCGCGATGCGCTCGACCTGCAGCACGACCGGTCGTTCGCTGGACACCGCGGCAGTTAGCACTGCAGCCGCAGCGATCGCCTTGGGCGGATTCTCGACGGGCTGCGCGGCAACCGTGATCTGGCTCTTCGCGGCGGCCGGTGATTTGCCGTCGCGCAGGCTGACGTAGGTGGTCGTCAACGCGGCAATCAACGCTGCGGTGCCGGTCAGAATCGCCGGCACGATGGCGACGATATGTTTTTTCGCTTCTTTATCGGTCATGGCTCCCCCGTTTTTGCCTGTGGCAGCACAATCGCGCGACCCACCGGATTGCGCGGGTCGCTGCCGCCGCGCAGTACGTTGGCGCGTTTGTCCCATTCCACCGTCTGCAGATTGCCCCATACATCGCTTGAACGGCGGCCATCGGCAACGTCCTTCGGCGTGACCACGGTGTGGCCCATCGCGCGCAGCGCGACGATGACATCGTCCGGCAGCGCGTTGCGCTCGATGCCGATGGCGTCGGGCATCCACTGGTTGTGATAGCGCGGCAGCGCGGCGACCGCCTGCGCATCCAGGCCATCGGCATAGCCCAGCGCACCGAGCAGCACCATGGTGATGATGCGGCTGCCGCCGGGCGTGCCGAGTACGGCGACGCGGTCCGGAGAACTCATGAAGGTCGGCGTCATCGAACTGAGCATGCGCTTGCCCGGCTTCGGCGCATTGGCGTCGTAGCCCAATACCCCGAACGCATTCGGCGTGCCGGGCTTCAGCGCGAAATCATCCATCTCGTTGTTGAGCAGCACGCCGGTGCCGGGCGGAATCAACCCAGAGCCGAACAGCAGGTTGACCGTCTGGGTGCCGGCCACCAGATTGCCTTCGGCGTCGATGATCGAGAAATGCGAGGTTTCGTCGTCTTCCAACGGCGTCTGCTCGCCCGACAGCATGTCGCTGGGCGTGGCCTTGGCCGGATTGATGGTCGAACGCTGTCCGGCGGCGTAGTCGGCGCTGGTGAGCGTACGCACCGGCACCTTCACGAAATCGGGATCGCCCAGATAGAACGTGCGGTCGCGAAACGCGCGGCGCATCGCTTCGACCGTGAGATGCACGCGTTCGGTCTGCGGTAGATTGGCGAGATCCCACGGCTCCAGCATCTGCATCATCTGCGCCAGCGCCACACCCCCGGACGACGGCGGCGGCGCGGTCACCACCTGCCAGCCGTCGTATTCGAAATGCAGCGGCTCGCGTTCGCGGATGCGGTAGCCGGCGAGTTCGTCTGCGGTCCACTTCCCGCCTTCGGCTTTCACGCCAGCAAGCAGTTTTTTCGCAATCGGGCCGCGGTAGAAACCGTCGAAGCCTTTCTCGGCAAGCAGTTCGAGGGTATGCGCCAGATCGGGTTGGATCAGCAGCTCGCCGTCTTCCACCGTATCGCCGTCGGCGAGGAACACCGCACGGGTGCCTTTGTAGCGCTCCATCACGTCCCGGCGGTTTGCGTAGCCCTTGACCAGACGTTCGTAGACCGGAAAACCTTCGCGGGCGATGCGGATGGCCGGGGCCAGCGAGGTCTTGAGCGGCAGGCGGCCATAGTTCGACGCCATGTGCACCAGCCCGGCCGGCAGGCCGGGAATGCCGGCCGACCACGGACCGTTGGTGGCGCGGTCGCGATTGAGTTCGCCTTTTTCATCCAGATACGCCGCTGCAGTGGCCGCGGCTGGCGCGGTCTCGCGCGCATCGATGAAGATGTCCTTGCCGGTCTTCGCATCGTGCAGCAGAAAGAAACCGCCGCCGCCGAGTCCCGAGGAGATCGGCTCGACCACCGACAGCACCGCCGACACCGCAACCGCCGCATCGAAGGCATTGCCCCCTTGGCGCAGCATGTCGATGCCGGCATCGGTCGCGAGTGCGTGCGCGCTGGCCACAGCAGCGCCAGGCGGATGCGCCGCAGGTGCGTTCTCGGCCGCTGCTGCCTGCGGTGCGAACACCAGCGCGCAGAGCAGGCAGGTAGCAAATGATGTTCCAATCTTCATGCGTGTTGCTCCTGCAGCCGTGCGAGTTTCGCCAGCAGCGCGTCGTGCGATTCGGAAAATGCGGGATCCGGGTCGATGCATTCGACCGGACAGACCACCACGCACTGCGGCTCGTCGTAATGGCCGACGCACTCGGTGCATCGCGCCGGATCGATCACATAAATCGTCTCGCCCTGCGAAATCGCCTGATTCGGGCAAGCCGGCTCGCAGACATCGCAGTTGATGCAAAGGGCGTTGATCTTCAGCGACATACGCGGCTCAATCCGTCACTGCAGAGAGTCAAAGCCCGGATGCAGTCTACGACCACATCCGGAAGAGAAGGCAGATCCCCCACCTGGAGTTCGGAATGACTCGCCTTGCGGCGAGTCACTTGGTTTCGACGAAGACGTAGTTCACGCCGGACGGTGTGACTGCTGCCTTCACCCGCTCGTTGTCTTCGGGCTTGCCGATGAAGATCAGCTTCACGCCCTTCAATTTGCCCGGCTTCAGACCATCGAACGCGGCCACGAGCATGTCGGCGGATTTGGCTGACGAGAGCGACGCAGAAGAATAGGCCAAGAGGTTGCCGGCCAGAATGCCGCGCGAAATGTCGGACTTGGCTTTTTCGAGCAGTCGGTCGTAGCTACCCTGAAAATCGGCTGAGCTTTCGGCCGGCAGCAGATATACAAACGGTTGACTGGTCACACCATCCATATTGCGACCGACCACGTCGGTCACGTAGCCACGCCATGCGGCGGGATCTTCATTGGTCGGTGCGGCCACAGGCGCCTTGGCGACAGCTGTCGTGGTGTCCGCTTCCTTGTTGCAGGCTGCGAAGGGCACGGTCAATACGGCGATGAGGAGCATGCGAGCGATGTTGTTCATGGTTCGGAATCCCTGGTGTGAGCACAAAACGGAACGGATGGAACGAATCGGGTCTTGGTCAGTCGCGACTGCGCTGCCATTCGGCCTGCAGCGCCGCGTTGACCGCCGATGGTACGAAACCGGAAACATCGCCGCCGAGGCGGGACACTTCGCGAACCAGCGACGAGGAAATGAAGCCATATTGCTCGGCCGGCGTGAGGAACAGCGTTTCCACATCCGGGATCAGATGGCGATTCATGCTGGCCAGCTGGAACTCGTATTCAAAATCGGACACGGCACGCAGGCCGCGCAGCAGCACCCCGGCGCCGACCGAGGTGACGAAATGGGCCAGCAGTGAATCAAAACCACGGACCTCGACATTCGGGAAACGCGACAGCGAATCGCGGGCCAGTTCCACGCGCACCGCCAGCGGCAGCGCCGGGCGTTTGCCCGGACTCTCGGCCACGCCGACGATAAGACGCTCGAACAGCGGCGCTGCGCGTTCGACCAGATCAAGATGGCCATTGGTGATCGGATCGAACGTGCCGGGATAGACGGCAGTTCTGGCAGCGGGAACACTGGCAGCGGGAACATTGACAGCAGAAGCAAGGGAGGCGGCCGTGGTCATGGCGTCGGGGGATCACCGCTGGCGAGAACAGGCCGCAGTGTAACAGTGGCTAAAGGCAGGCGGCTCAGGCCGGTCCGCGCCGGTACAGGGCATAGCGCACGTCGCGCGTCTGCCCGTCGCGGTGCGGTCGCCAGACGGGGGCGGGCACGATTGCTGACGCCGACGCGGACGCCGATGGCGACTCGATGTAGAGCCATGCGTTTTCGCGCATTTGCCCGTCCAACGCCGCCAGCGCCGGCGCCCAGAGATCGCCGGCGAACGGTGGGTCGACGAATGCGAGATCGAAGCCGCCGGGCGCGGTCCGCAGCCAGGTCAATGCATCGGCGCAAACCACCTGCGCCCGCTCGCCGCCAGGCAGCCGTGCGGCGAGCTGATGCAGGCCCTCGGCAAGCTGCGGGTCGCGTTCGACCAGCACCGCCTCGCGGGCGCCACGCGAGAGCGCCTCCAACCCGAGCGCCCCGGTGCCGGCGAACAGGTCGAGCACACGGGCGCCGGGCAGCATCGGCTGCAGCCAGTTGAACAGGGTTTCGCGGACGCGGTCGGCGGTGGGGCGTAGACCGTCGCGATCGGCCACCGGCAGCCGCGTGCCGCGCCAGTCGCCGCCGATGATGCGAACCACGCCCGCTGGACGGGCGGACGGTGGCCGGGTGCGCGTGCGGTTCATCGGGGATG
>JANLSB010000366.1:0-2132 GCA_031362125.1 Lysobacterales bacterium
GCGTCGATCACCGCGCACATCGAGGTGATCTGGAAATCCTTGCCGGTGGGGTAGCCGCCGGGCGTAGTCTTGGTGACCGTGATCTTGACGTTCTTGCCCTGCGCCTCGATCACCACGTTCCACGGCAGGTCCACTTTGGAACCAGCGAGATCCACACCACCGTTGGGCTGCTCGAATGCAATCACGCCGGCCTTCTCATCGCTGGACGCGACGCGGAGGCCCGACTTGGTGCCTTCGGCATAGATGCGCTTGTAGGCGGCGGACACATTCACGCCAGCGACCGTGTCCCACGTGGTGAAGCTGCGGCCGGTCATGAATTTGCCTTCCTGCTTGAAATTGGTCTTGCAGGCCGGATCTGCAGCAACCGCAGTACCGGCCATCGCCAACAGCATCGTCATCGCCAGGATCTTGCGCATGATTCGTTCTCCTTGATCGCGTCGCGCCCGGAATAGGCGAATACCGCGACGATTCTGCCAGCGGCGGTTACCCGCCACAAGCCGAGCTTGGCTGCAGAAGCGGAAGCAGACGCAACCGCGATCACGCTTCGCGCGGTACGTCGGACTCTCCGCGCGAAACCATCACCGCGATACCGAGGTCGCCGGTGACGTTGACCGTGGTCCGGCACATGTCGAGGAAATGGTTGACCCCGAGCACCAGGCCGATGCCTTCCGGCGGCACGCCGACCATCGCACAGATCAGCGCGATCACCGGCAGCGAGCCCGACGGCACGCCGGCGGTGCCGATGCCGCCGAGAATGCACACGAACATCACCGTGACCTGCTGCGAGAGAGACAGGTCGATACCGAAGTACTGCGCCAGGAACAGCACCGTGACGCCCTCGAACAGCGCGGTGCCGTTCTGGTTGGCGGTGGCGCCAACGGTCAGCACGAAGCGCGAGACCCGCTTGGGCAGTTTCAATTTTTCGTCGGCGACGCGCAGCGCGGTGGGCAACGTCGCATTGCTCGAAGCGGTGGAGAACGCCATCAGCATCGCTTCCTGGACATCGCGGAAGAACGCCAGCGGCGAACGCTTCGCGATCAACCAGATCGCCAGCGAATAGACCACGAACTGATGCACCGCCAGCGCCAGCAGCACCACCAGCACGAACGCGCCGAGCCGCACCAGCAGATCCCAGCCGAACTGGGCAACGAGGTTGAACATCAAACAGAACACGGCGTACGGCGCCAGTTTGATCACCAGACCGATCAGGGTCATCGAGACATCGAACAGGCCTTCGATGCCGCGCTTGAGCGTGTCGGCCGCTTCGCTGCGGGTCAGCACCAGACCGATACCCAGCATCAGCGCGAAGAACATCACCGCGAGAATGGTGTTCTCCGCTGCGGCTTTGATCACGTTGTCGGGCACGATCGCGATCAGCATGTCCAGGCCCTTGGGCTGGGCCGCGCTGTCGCTGACGATGCTCTTCGCGCGTTCGGCGCCCTCGCTGATCATGTTCAGCGCCTCGGCGCTGTCCACGCCGACGCCCGGCTTCAGCCAGTTCACCAGCACCAGACCGATCAATACCGCAATCGCCGACAACACCGTGGTGTAGCCCAATGTGCGCCAGCCGATGCGGCCGAGTGCGCGCACATCGCCCATTTCGCTGATCCCGACCACCAGCGCAGAGAACAGCAGCGGAATCACCAGCATGAAGATCAGGCGCAGGAAGATGGTCGAGAACGGCTCGGTGCCGTATTCGACGAAGTAACGCACCCACGGCGCGTCGGCTCCGACGAATCGATACACGAACAGCCCAAGCACGATGCCTGCGGCGAAACCGATCGCGATTTTCCAGTGCATCGGCAGACGCGAAGGCGCGGCGGCGGTTTCAGTGCTCATGACGGTTCCCGCTGAAGTTCGGTGGAGGATATCAGGCGTCGCAAGCGCGGGACGCGAAGCCGGGTTCAGCGCTCCGGATACAGCGGCGGCAGCAGTGTCGGCGCCGCCCGCACGATCTGTCCGCGCCAGTGCGGGCCGTCGGCGAAAGCGATACGCACGGCCGCGATCGCCGCTGCCGGATCGCCGCGGCCCCAGCGTGCACGCAGCAGCGCCTCCACTGCGGCCAACTGGGCGGGCTCGACCAGTCGCTCGCGCAGAGCATCGAGATCGGCTGCGGGTGGCGATGCCAAAGC
>JANLSB010000154.1:0-26971 GCA_031362125.1 Lysobacterales bacterium
GGCCGACATCATGGTGGTGGACTTCGACGGCCGTGCCGTCGGCAGCAATCACCGCCCGTCCGCCGAAACCCTGCTCCACACCCAGCTCTACCGGCGCTTTCCGGAGATCGGCTGCGTGCTGCACACCCATTCGCACAATCAGACCGTCGCCTCGCGGCTGTTTGGCGGCGCCGGCCATGTGCATCTGGAAGGCTATGAACTGCTGAAGGCTTTCGCCGGCAACCACACCCACGAAGCCGCCCTCGATCTTCCGGTGCTGCCGAATACCCAGGACATGCCGGCGCTGGCGGCACAGGTCGAAAGCCTGCTCGACGCCGGCCCGATGTGGGGCTATCTGATCGACGGCCACGGCCTGTACGCCTGGGGCCGGACGATGGCCGAAGCGCGGCGGCATCTGGATGCGTTCGAATTCCTGCTGGGCTGCGAACTGGACCTGTTGCGTCTGCGGCATTGATCCAGATGTTGAGGACCCCATTGTTTCGACGGTACGCGCAGGCGCACCCTATTCAAGCTTCCGACCCGACTTACAAGGACAGACCGCCATGAGCCGCCTGCGCATCTTCGCCGACGACCGCCCCGATGCCCCACTGTCGGTCGCCCACGAACACGCAACGATCGCCGAAGCGCTGTCGGCTATTCGCGTGGACTTCGAGCAATGGCAGTCGTCGCAACCGATCCAGCCGGGCGATCCGTCCGAAGCCATCATCGCCGCCTACCAGGCCGACATCGACCGCATCAGCGCCGAGCGCGGCTTCACCACCATCGACGTGGTCAGCATCGCGCCAGACAACCCGAACCGCGAAGCGATGCGCGCGAAATTCCTCGATGAACACCTGCACAAGGAAGATGAAGTACGCTTCTTCGTCGCCGGCGCCGGACTGTTCAGCCTGCACGTCGACGGCAAGGTCTACGAAGTGCTGTGCGAAGCCGGCGACCTGATTTCGGTGCCCGACAGCACCAGCCACTGGTTCGATATGGGCCCTGAGCCGAGCTTCGTCGCGATCCGCTTCTTCCAGCAGCCCGACGGCTGGGTCGGTCATTTCACCGGCACGGATATCGCGCAGCGGTTTCCGCGGTATGAGGCGGGGCAAGCCACGTGACCACATTCATCCTCACCGACATCGAAGGCACCACCAGCAGCATCTCGTTCGTGAAGGATGTGCTGTTTCCCTACGCGCGCGACGCGCTGCCCGCGTTCGTACGTGAGCATGGCGACACGCTGGCGGTGCGGCACTGGCTGGAAATCGTCGCGATCGAGCAGGGTGCGCTGGAACATGGCGTAATCTTCAGCGACGACGCGCTGGTCGAAACCCTGCAGCGCTGGATCGACGAAGACCGCAAGCACACTGCGTTGAAAGCGCTGCAGGGCATGATCTGGAGCGACGGCTACCGCAATGCGGACTTCAGCGCGCACATCTATCCCGACGCTGCCGAGAAGCTGCGCGACTGGCACGCTGCCGGTCATGCAATGGCGGTGTATTCGTCCGGCTCGGTGCCGGCGCAGAAACTGTTCTTCAGCCATACCGATGCCGGCGACCTCAGCAAATTGTTCGAGGCCTGGTTCGACACCGAAGCCGGGCACAAGCGCGATGCGGGCAGCTACCGCGAAATCGCCCGTCGGCTGGATCGTCCGGCGGGCGATATCGTGTTCCTGTCCGATGTCGTGGAGGAACTCGACGCCGCGAGCGAGGCCGGGATGCGCACGGTGTTGATCGATCGTCTCGACGATTACCCGCAGCCACGCCTCGGCGACGCCGCGCACGGCCATCGCCGCGCCGAGCGTTTCGACCAGATCGTTCCAGAAGCGATTGAGGTGCATACGTCGTGACCCGGCTCCGCTGCCTGCTGCTGTGCCTGCTGGCGGCGCTCTGCGTCACCGACAGCGTCATCGCGAAAGGGCTGAACGATCCCGCGCTGCGCGAACGTCAGCATGCGCTGCTCGAATCCGCGCTGACCGGGCTTGCGCCGCAGCGTCCGGGCCAGCCCGATCTGTATGTCGTCGGCGTCGGCGGCGACAGTACCGAGGACGTGTTCCGCAACGAAACCGCCTATCTCGAAACGCTGATGACGCAGCGCTTCGGCGCACGCGGCCGCGTGCTGACGCTGATCAATCACGACGACAGCCTGACCCGCGCGCCGCGACCGTTGGCGACGCTGGCGAACCTGCGCACCGCGCTGACCGGCGTGGGCAAGAAAATGGATCCGGAGCAGGACGTGCTGCTGCTGTTCATGACGATGCACGGCACACGGCAGCACCAGCTGTTCGTACAGATGGCGCCGGATTATTTCGACCTGATTGATCCACAGGAACTGCGCGCGGCGCTCGACGACGCCGGCATCCGCAATCGCGTGCTGGTGATCTCGGCCTGTTTTTCCGGTGGCTTCGTGCCCGCGCTGAAGAACGAAAACACCTTGATCCTGACCGCTGCGCACCGGAGCCGGACGTCATTCGGCTGCGGTGCGGACTCGGACGCGACCTACTTCGGCCGCGCCTGGCTGATCGACGCATTGAACGAAACTACTGATTTCGTGGCTGCGTTCGAAACTGCGAAAGCGCGGATCGCCGAGCGCGAGGACGTCGAGGGCTTCCGGCCATCGCGACCGCAGATCGAGATCGGCAAACAGATCCTGCCGCGTCTGCAGGCCTGGCAATTGCAACTGGTTCCGGGCCCGAAGGTCGCTTTCAGCGTACCTGCACCTGCGCAGAACCCGACCGCCACCGTCGAGAAAACCACGAAACGGAAAGACGAAAAAGCATCGACGTCGAAAAAATAGCGCTGCAACATCCTTGGTCAGCGGCTTCAGAGCCCGATCGAAATATCGGGTCTGAAAAAATCTGTCATCCCGAACGAGGGCAAAACCCGAGGAGGGATCTGCTTGTGGCCGGCGGTATCACGACAGCAGACCCCTCCACCCGCTTCGCGGGCGTTCGGAATGACAAGCTATTGTCCGTTTGCGGTTGAGCGATATTTGAACACGCTCTCTCAATGGATCTTCTCGCCCCGGGCGAGCATCGCCACCAGCGCCTCGATGCGCTTGGCTTTGGTTTCTGGCCTCTTTGCGGTCTGCACCCGCCAACACACCGAGTACCGATTGGTCTTGTCCAGCGTTTCGAAGAAGCTGCGGGCTTTCTTGTTCTTCGCCAACGCTGCCGCCAATTCCGGCGGCACTTCCATGTTGCGGGCGCCATCGTAGGCGGTATCCCAGCGACCGTCGGCTTTTGCAGCATCGACTTCACGCGCGCCGCCGGGGCGCATTCTGCCTTCGGCGATCAGGCGTTCGACCTTGCCGGTATTGATCTTCGACCACATGCTTTTGGGGCGACGCGGCGTGAAGCGCTGCAGGAAGTAATCGCTATCGAAGCCGCGCTTCTGGCCGTCGATCCAACCGTGGCACAGCGCGACCTCCAGCGCCTGATCGTAGGTGACAGTAGCGATGCCGCTGTCCTTCTTTGCGATCTTCAGCCACAGGCCTTTCGATGCGGCGTTCGCGACCAGCCATGTCTCCCACGCGACCGCATCGGCGAACGGTATGACCTGCAAATCATCGGGGAGCGGCTTGTCCACATCGGCCATCACTCGATCTTCGCCTCCTGCAAACGATAATCGCCTCTCGCGCGCACTTCGCCGCGCCATGGGTCGAACGCGCGCACGTCGATGCGATGTGTGCCGGCCGCGAGATCGGTCGGCAGCGTGCCGCGCCACAGATGCGGCGAGAACGTCGCTTCAGGAGAGCGGTCGTAACCGCGCAGCATGTCGGCATCGGCATCGAGCAGGTTCTCGCGCAACAGGCGCGGATCCGGCGCGACGACGCGGCGCATCGGCTTCCATTCGCCGTCATCGATGCGGAACTCCACGCGGGTGTCGTCGTGGCCCATGTAGACGTTCGCGAACACGCCGTAGGCCGGATGCGCGCCGCGGCGCAGCACCTTCGGTGCATAGAGGCCGATCTGGCGGTCCTGCGGATCGCGCGCGGGATGCCAGCCCAGCACGTAGCGGCCATCGCGATCGATGCCGAGGCTGGCATAGCCGTTCGGCGTGCCGTCGGACATCGTCGTGTCCGGAATACCAGCATCGTCCTTGACGCCGCCCCAGTACGCGCCGCAGGCCGCGCCGACGTTGTATTCGTGCAGCGGTGCGGCGCCCTGCCAGCCGGTGCGGGCATCGTGCATCCGGTGCTGCTGCGCGTGGCTGTGGCCGCTCAGCACCAGCACCTTCGGAACATCGCGCAGCAACGCGAAGAGCTTCGCGCGATCGGCATCGCGAAACGTGTCGCGGCCCTCCGGCTCGAACAGTGGGATATGCATCGCCAGCACCAGCAGGCGATCTTTCGGCACCCGCAGCAGATAGGCTTCGAGGAAGGCGAACTGCTCCTCGCGAAAACCGCCGATATAGCCTGGAGATTGGCCGGGACGGTACACCACATCGTCGAGACCGACGAACACCGCCTCGTCTTCCTCCCACGCGAAGGTGTCCGGGCCGAACGTGTTGCGGAACGTCAGCAGCGAATCCTCGTCGCGCGCCACATCGAAATCGAGATCGTGATTGCCGGCGACATGCAGCCATGGCAGGCCGATCCGCCGGGTTTCGGCATTCAGCGCCGGATACAGATCCAGCCTGTCGTCGACGATATCGCCGAGGCTGAGCCCCAACTCCGGGCGATGCCGACCCTCACCGGTTCCGGCGAGCACGCTGTCGACGATGTCGCGCGCGTAATAGCCGACATCATCGGAGGATTTCACCTGCGGGTCGGCGAAGACGCGCACTTCCAGCCTGCCGTCTCCGGCAGGCGCACGGCGCAGACCGACATCGAAACTGCGCGGCATCGGGCCGGTCTGGGTCGGGCCGGTCTGGGTCGGATCGGTCTGGGTCGGATCGGTTCGGACCAGGCCGGTCTGGATCAGGTCGGATTGAATCCCGCCGTACTTCAGCGTCGGCGGCGCGACGGCCCGCAGATGCCGCCATGCGCCCGGCCGGGCAGGATCGCTGCCGGGCAGCCGCCAGCCTGCGGGTTTGATCGCGAACACGGTCTGCCCCGGCGATACCGGCAAGCGATAGCGTCCACGCGCATCCGTGACCACCAGCGCGCGACCGTTCGACATCGCCACATCGGCGATGCCGGGCTCGGCGCGTCCCTGGCGGCCGTCCCCGTCGCGGTCATCGAATACCGTGCCTGTGAGCGTACGCACCTCGTCGAACGCCTGCGCACGCGCACATGTCGCCAGCATCCCCAACAACAGCACAGCACTGCAGAACCGCATCCTCGCCTCTTTACTGGTCTCACCAGTACAGGATTATGCCTCGTCGTTTGCCTCCAGACTCGCGACATCCCGCAGCCTGGCTGCAGTAAGATCTCACCGATCCGGACCCCAGGGGAGAGGCATGCCGTTTCGACGCAGATGCTTGTGCGCAATCGTTTTCGCAGCCGCGTTGATCCTGTTCGCACTGACCTGTCAGGCTGCCGGTCCACAGGGCACGACGGAATTGCCCAAAGGCACGGATGCGATGCCGCTCACGCCGCACCTGAGCTATCTGCACGACAAGAACGCCGTCTACACGGCGGATGATGCCTGGCGGAAGATCGCGAACGGCGGGTTCCAGCGCGTACCCGAGGGCAAGACCGCGTTCGGTTTCCAGCAGGGCGCCTACTGGTTCCACGCCGAGGTGGTGAATCGCGATCCCGACGAACTGCACTGGATGCTGGTGCAGCGTTTCGCGCTGCTCGACCGCATCGACCTGTTCGTGCGCTTCCCGGATGGCCGGATCGTTCGGCAGGCCAGCGGCGACCTTTTGCCGTTCTCGGCGCGCAGCATTCCCTATCGCCATCCGAATTTCCGGATCGCACTGCCCGTCGACCAGAAAGTCGAAGTGCTGGTGCGCGCGCAGAGCCAAAGCTCGATGCAGGTGCCGCTCGAACTCTACACGCCGGCTGCATTCACTTCGCTTTCGCGCGATTCCCAGTTCGTGATGGGTGTGTACTACGGCATCCTGCTCGCGCTGTTCGTGTACAACCTGGTGCTCTGGCTCGTGCTGCGCGATGCCAGCTATTTCTGGTACCTGTTCCATATCTCCGCATTCGGCCTGGTATTGTTCACCCTCAACGGTTACAGCTTCGAGTATCTCTGGCCGAAAAGCCCGTGGCTGGCCAACGTCGCCGTACCGCTGTCGATCTGTCTGGCCATCATCGGCATGCAGCAGTTCGCGCGCACCTTCCTGGAGCTGCCGAAACGGTTCCCGCGCGGCAATCTGGTGAGTATCGCGGTGATCGGTTTCTGTCTCGTGCTCGGGGCGGCATCGCTGTGGCTGCCGTATCGCGTCTCCACGCCGTGGGCCACAGGCGCGGTGATCGTCAGCGTGCTGTGGACCGTCACCGCCGCGATCGTGGTGCTGCGCCGCGGCTACATGCCCGCACGCCTGTTCCTCGTCGCGTGGGCACTGTTCCTGACCGGCGCCGCGATGATCGCCGCGCTCGCCTTCGGCCTGTTGCCGAAGAACATGATGACCGAGTACGGCGTGCAGATCGGCTCTGCGCTGGAGATGCTGCTCTTGTCGATCGCGCTGAGCTACCGCTACGCGTCCCTGCGCAACGAGAACGAGCGCATCGCCGCCGAGGCCAATCAGCAGTTGGAGCGCAAGGTCGCGCAGCGCACCCAGGAAGTCCGCAGCACCTTGATGCAGCTGGAAGATGCGCATCGCCGGCTGCACGACTCCAGCCGCCGCGACGGACTCACCGGACTCTACAACCGCACCCATTTCCACGAGAACTTCGAGCTGCTGCTGAAGGAATCCCGCGAAGGCGGGCAGCCGCTCTCGCTGCTGATGATCGACCTCGATCATTTCAAGTCGATCAACGACCGCTACGGGCATCTGGTCGGCGACGATTGTCTGCGCTGGGCCGCGCAGCGCATCGGCCAATCGCTGCGCATCCACGAGACCTCGCTGCTGGCCCGTTTCGGCGGCGAGGAATTCGTGGTGGTGCTGCCCGGGCACGATCTGCACAGCGCGGTCAGCATCGCCGAAAACCTGCGTCGTCGTCTGGTGGAAGAGCCCTGCAGCAGCGGCGCGCATCGGCTGCGCGTCTCCGCGAGCATCGGCGTGCATACCGTCGAGCCGAGCGCGGACATCGGTTCCGACGCTGCGTTGACCGTTGCGGACCAGGCGCTGTACAGCGCGAAGGCCAACGGCAGGGACTGCGTGCGGACTTCGATCACTGCGGCTTGACATCTCGGTCGCGCAGACAGTGGAAGGGCCCGCATTGCGGGCCCTTTCCATATCGGTGCATCGCTGTACTGCCAGCGCCGGGCTCAGCCGGGCGGCAGCGATGGCGGTGCGCCGGCGTTCGGGGCGATGTTGTGGATATAGCGTTCGAACACATGGGTGTAGTCGCGGCTGGTGTGGCGGTCCAGCACCGCAGCGTTGAAATTGTCGAGCAAGGCGTTGTAGTGCGACACCACGGCGGCTTCGCCCGCGAGATTGCTGAGTTTGAGCATACCGCCCATCGCATCGAGCGTCCGCACCGCGTTCTCGCGGGCAATCCCGTCCCGCGCCTGCTGGCGGCTGATCGCGATCAGCGACTTGTAGATATCCTTCAGCGGCTCGATGAAATTCTTGCGGATGTCGATGCTGAAGACCGACTCTCCCAACGAGAACTTCAGCTCCACATCCATGTCGATGGTGCCGGCGGTCTCGATGGCGACATAACCGACGCGCTGATTGACGTATTCGTAGCGCTTGATCGTGCGCTTGCTGGACATTGCGGAATCGCCGTCGACATGGATCAGAGCGAGATTGGTGAAACAATACTCGTCCTTCTTGGACTTGATGAGAAAGAAGATCTTTTCTCCGTCCTCGTGGAAAAGGTAATCATCGGCGTCGACCTTGTCGTATTCGGACGGCGGCACGATGACGCCGATATCGCTGATACCGAGCGCCTCGGCGGCGAATTTCTTGAACACGCGAATCTCCTGGGGTTTAGCCGGCGCCGGGTCGGCCTCGGTCACGCGGCAATCTAGCAAAAACAGATGACAGGCGATGCCATGACCGATGGCCTATACGCCCGCCCATCGCGACATCTCCGCACGGACTGTACGGACGCGTCGCCTCGGGGCATGCAGCTTCGGGCCATGCCGATCAGCCGCGACGGTGCGCCAGCACGGCAAACGCATCGGCCAATCGCGGCAGCCAACGGCGAATCCTCCATTCAATCGAGGAGACCGAAAGATCAACCGCGCCGCGTCGCAAGCGTCCGCTTCACCTCGTCCAGACTCAATCCGCGCGCGCGCAGCAGCACGATCAGGTGATAGATGAGGTCGGACGCCTCGCCCAGCAGCGCTTCGTCGTCTTCGACCACCGCCGCCAGCGCGGTTTCCAAGCCCTCCTCGCCGACTTTCTGCGCGATACGCTTGATACCGCTCTCGAACAGTTTCGTGGTGTAGCTGCCCACCGGCATCTCGACCTCACGCCGCGCGATCAGCGTATCCAGATCGCCGAGCACATCGCCGGGCGCGTCGGGAAAGCAGCTCGCCGTACCGCGATGGCAGGTCGGCCCCTGCGGTCGCGCCTGTAGCAGCAGCGTGTCGTTGTCGCAGTCGACTTCAAGACTCACCAGCGACAACGTATGTCCGCTGCTCTCGCCCTTGGTCCACAGCCGCTGTTTGCTGCGGCTGAAAAACGTCACCTGTCGAAGTTCGAGGGTTTTCGCCAACGCCTCGCGCGTCATGTAGCCCAGCATCAGCACGCGACGCGAGTCGGCGTCCTGGACGATTGCCGGCAACAGGCCGTCCTGCTTGTCCCAAGCCAGGGCTTCGGCGTCGAACGCCTGCGCATCGACAGCATGGATTTCGACAGCATGGATTTCGCTCACAACCGCACCTCGACGCCTTGCGCGCGAAGTTCGCGCTTGAGTTCCGGAATCGAAATCGCGCCGGAGTGGAATACGCTTGCGGCCAGCGCCGCATCGACGTCGGCCTCGCGGAACGCATCGATGAAATGTTCGACCGCGCCGGCGCCGCCGGACGCGACCAGCGGCACGTTGCAGATCGCGCGCACCGCTTTGAGCTGCTCGAGATCGTAGCCTTTGCGCACACCGTCGCTGTCCATGCAGTTGAGCACGATCTCGCCGGCGCCCAGCGCCTGCGCCTCACGCACCCAGTCGAGCGTAGCCTTGCCTGGAGCTTTGGTCTTGTCGGGGTCGCCGGTGTAACTGCGCACGCGCCAGACGCCGTCGGCGTCGCGCATCGAATCGATGCCGACCACCACGCACTGGCTGCCGTACGCCGCGGCGATTTCGGCGATCAGTGCAGGTCGTTCGAGCGCGGGCGTATTGATCGACACCTTGTCAGCACCCGCGAACAGTACGCGCTGCGCGGTGTCGATGCTGCGGATGCCGCCGGCCACGCAGAACGGGATATCGATCACCGAAGCCACGCGCTCGACCCAATCGACATCGACCGCTCGGCCGTCAGGACTTGCGCCGATGTCGTAGAACACCAGCTCGTCGGCGCCCTGATCGCGATAGCGGCACGCCAGTTCGACGATGTCGCCCATATCGACATGATCGCGGAAGCGCACGCCCTTGACGACACGCCCGCCGCGCACATCCAGACACGGCACGATCCGTACGCTCAGCATGTCAACGCATCCTCGATGGCCATGCCACCTTCCAGCAGCGCACGGCCGAGCACTGCACCGGCACAGCCGACCTCGCGCGTGGCGATGATGTCGGCGACATCGCGAACGCCGCCACTGGCCTGCAGCGCGAATCCTTCCTCGCGCGCCACGATCATCCGATACAGTTCGATGTTCGGGCCGCGCATCATCCCGTCACGGGCGATATCGGTACACAGCAGATGCTTGGCGCCGGCATCGTGATAGCGACGCAGACAGGCGTCAAGATCGAGCTCGGCACGTTCTGTCCACCCATGAATCGGCAGCTGCCACACGCCAGAATCGTCCTGCCGCGTGTCGAGCGCGATGGTGATGCATTCGGCGCCGTAGCGCTGCAGCCATGCTTCGACCGATGCAGGTTCGCGCACCGCGAGCGAGCCGATCACGACCCGCGATGCGCCCTGTTCAAGCATCGTCGCCACCGCTGATTCGTCGCGCACGCCGCCGCCGGTCTGTACGCACAGGCGACCATCATCGGCGATCTTGCGCAGCAGCGGCGCGAGCGTGTAGCCGCCCGCCCGCGCAGCGTCCAGATCGACCAGATGCAGCCAGCGAGCGCCGGCATCGGCATAGCGCATCGCGACAGCGAACGGATCGTTCGCGTAGCGCGTTTCGCGATCGTAATCGCCCTGCTGCAGACGCACGACTCGTCCGTCGCGGACATCGATGGCGGGATAGGCGGTGAAATCAACAATAGCGCAGTGGATGGCAGCGGCACTCATGCAGGAAGCTTCAGAAAATTGTCGAGCAGCCGCAGACCCGCCGCAGAGGAACGCTCGGGATGGAACTGCGCGCCGTAGCGTCTTCCGCTGCCGACCACCGCCGCGAAATGCTGACCGTGATCGCTTTCGGCGAGCACGCAGGCGTCGGTGTCGTCGTCGACCAGCACCGCATAGCTGTGTACGAAATAGGTGTGTGCGCCTTCGTCGATGCCGTCGAGGAGCTGCGAGGTCGCGCCATTCGCATCGGCGCGCTTGCGCAGCCGGTTCCAGCCCATATGCGGCACGCGCAGCCCGGGGCCGCCGGCAAGCTTGCGCACGCGGCCCTTCAGCAATCCGAGACACTCGACATCGCCTTCTTCCGATGTCTCGAACAGCAGCTGCATACCGACGCAGACACCGAGCAACGGTACTTCGCTGTCACGCAGCGCAACATCCAGCCCGCGCGCTCGCAACAGCGCCATCGACGGCGCCGCGGCACCCACGCCCGGCAGAATGATCCGCTCCGGCGTACCAAGCTCATCGGCATCGCGCACGAGACGCGGATCCGCACCGATCCGGCTCAGCGCATAGCGCACCGAGCCGAGGTTCGCGCCGCCGGCATCGATCAGTGCCAGATCATTGCTGGCCGAACCGCTCACAGCGTCCCCTTGGTGCTCGGCAGCGCATCGCCTTCGCGCTTGAACGATTGCCGCAGCGCGCGTGCGACGGCCTTGAAACAGGCTTCGATCTGGTGATGATCGTTGTCGCCGCGCACCGACAGATGCAGATTCAGGCCAGCGGTCTCGCACAGCGAACGGAACACGTGCGGCACCAGTTCGGTGGCGAGGTCGCCGACTTTTTCGCGCTTGAAGGCACCATCGAACACGAAGTACGGTCGACCCGACCAGTCCAGCGTCGCACTCGCCTGTGCTTCGTCCATCGGCAGCGTGAATCCATAACGCCCAATCCCACGTTTGTCGCCGAGCGCCTGACGCAGCGCTTGTCCCAACGCGAGCGCGCTGTCCTCGACGGTGTGGTGCTCGTCGATATGCAGATCGCCGTCGCAGCGCAGCCGCAGCGCGAAACCGCCGTGTTTGCCAAGTTGCTCCAGCATGTGATCGTAGAAGCCAAGGCCGGTCTTCACATCCGGATCGGCCTCTCGATCGAGATCGACTTCGACTTCGATCCGCGTCTCTTTGGTCTTGCGCTGGACTTTCGCCGTACGCGGGACGTCGACCAGCACATGCGCGATGTGCGCCCAGTCGACGCCGTCGCCGAACTGGGGCGACTTCAGCTTGAAGCCGCGGATATCGAGATTCGCGGCGAACTGGATGTCGGTCTCGCGATCGCCGACCATCGCCGAACGCGCCCAGTCGATGCCGCGGTCGCGCAGCAGCGGCTGCATCAGGCCGAGCGCCGGCTTGCGGTCCGGCGAATTCTCATGCGGAAAGCTGCGTTCGATCAGAATGTCGCGAAAGCGAATACCCTGGCTCTCGAAGATCTGCACCATCAACGCATGTGGGCCGTCGAAATTGGCCTGCGGGAATGCCTCGGTGCCGAGACCGTCCTGGTTGGTCACCATCACGAAGTCGTAGCCGGCGTCGCGCAGACGCAGCATCGCCGGAATCACGCCATCGACCAGCGCGAGCTTGTCGTAGGCGTCGATCTGGAAATCCGCCGGCTCGCGGATGAGAGTGCCGTCGCGGTCCACGAACAGGATGGGCCTGGTCGGGATGGGCATGATCGCGCTCATGCTGCGGCCTCCTCCGGGCGCAGCGCCGCGAACAGCGCTTCATTCTCTTCCGGCAGACCGACCGTGATGCGCAGCGCGTCGCCCAGCCCCGGCGTTGCGCGCATGTCGCGCACGACCACGCCGGCGGCCAGCAGACGGCGATACGCGGTTTCGGCGTCGTCGAACCGCGCGAGAAGGAAATTGCCGGCGCTGGGATAGACGCAACGCACGCCCGCCAGGCGGCGCAACGACTCGAACATCCGTTCGCGCTCGACGCGGATCGTCGCGGCCCGCGCGGACGCTTCCGCAAGCGCCGCCGGTTCCAGCGCACGCAGCGCGAGATCGGCACAGGGCTGCGGTACCGGATACGGCGCCTGACAGCGGCGTAGCACCTCGATCAGGGCCGCATCCGCGAGCAGGCAGCCGATGCGTGCGCCGGCCAGCGCATGCAGCTTCGACAACGTGCGCAGGACGGCAATGTTCGGATACGCATCGATCAACGACGACGCCGACGGCGCGTCGGCGAATTCGATGTAGGCCTCATCGACCACCAGCAGCGCACGACCGACCAGCGATTGCGCCAGCGCGCGCACCGCGGCGAGCGATATCAGTTCGCCGGTCGGATTTCCGGGCGAGCAGAGAAATACGATCTTCGCGCGTCTGGCGACGGCGAGGTCGCGCATCGCCGCGAGGTCCGTCATCCAGCCGTCCGGTCGCTCGCGCATCGGCGCCTCGATCAGCGGCGCACCCTGCAGCCGCGCGCAAACCGCATACATGCCGAATACCGGCGGTGCGATCACCACCGGATCGTGTTCGGCGCGACACAGCGCGCGCACAAGCAGATCGATGGCCTCATCGCTGCCGCGACCGATCAGCAATTGTTCCGGCCGCACGCCGTAGACCCCGGCCAAGCGCGCGCGCAGCGCTTCGGGCTGCGGCTGCGGATAACGCCGCAGGACGCCATCGCCATCGGCCGCATTGGCCCACGGCGATTCGTTGGCGTTGAGCCAGATGCTTCCTTCGACCGCGTGACTACGCGCGGATTTGTAGCCGGCGAACGCACGCAGGTCCTCGCGCACCAGATCGGTGGCGGCCGGCTTCGTACTCCTTTCATCCGTTGCGAGCGGTGCGCTCATCGCGATGTCTCCGCCTCGACCGCTGCGATCCGGATCGATACCGCATTGGCGTGCGCCTGCAGCCCTTCGGCTTGGGCGATCAGGATCGCGCTTGGACCGATCCGCTGCAGTCCTTCACGGGACACGCTTTGCACGCTGATCGCAGTCTGGAAGCTGGTCACCGACAGCCCGCTCCAGGCGCGCGCGGCGCCGCCGGTCGGCAAAACGTGATTGGTGCCGCTGCAGTAGTCGCCCAGCGCTTCGGCTGCGTAGTCGCCGAGAAACACCGAGCCTGCCGCGCGCACGTGATCCAGCCACAGCTCCGGTTCGCGCAGCGCGAGGATGAGATGCTCCGGCGCATAGCGGTTGCTGACCTCGAACGCATCGGCAATGGAAGCCACTCGGATCAATCGCGATTGCGCCAAAGCCTCGCGCGCGATCGCTGCGCGCGGCAGCTGCGCCAGTTGAATGACCAGCGCGCGCGCGACATGTGCGATGAGCACATCGGAGTCGCTGAGCAGGATCACCTGCGAATCCGGGCCATGCTCCGCCTGCGACAGCAGATCGGCGGCGACGAACGCGGGATTGGCGCCGCCGTCGGCGATCACCAGCAATTCCGATGGGCCTGCAGGCATGTCGATGGCGGGACCACCTTCGACCGTGGACACCTGACGCTTGGCTTCGGTCACCCAGGCATTGCCGGGGCCGAACAGTTTGTCGCAGGCGGGAATGCTCTCGGTACCGAGCGCCATCGCGGCGATCGCCTGTGCGCCGCCGAGCTTGAACACCCGGCTCACCCCGCACTGGCGCGCGGCGAACAGAACCGCCGCATCGGCGGTACCGTCGGCGCGCGGCGGCGTGCACACCACCACTTCTTCGCAGCCGGCAATGCGCGCGGGGATACCCAGCATCAGCATCGTCGAGGGCAATGGCGCACTGCCGGCCGGAATGTACAGACCCACGCGCGCGATCGGGCGCACCACACGGCGGCACTGCACACCCGGCGCGGTCTCGACCGCGTATTCGCGCGCGCCACTGTCGCGATGGAACGCATCGATGCGTTCCGATGCATCCACGATCGCAGCCTTGAGTGCCGGATCAAGCGCGGCTTCGGCCGCCGCGAATTCTTCTGCGCTGACTTCGAATACATCCAGCACGGCGCGATCGAGCAGGCGCGAGAACTTGCGCAAAGCGGCATCGCCGTCAGCGCGGACGCGGGCGAGGATCTTGCCCACACCAAGCCGCACTGCCGCAGCGGAATCCTGCGTGGGTCGGCGCAGCGCGGCGGTACGGCCCGCTTCATTCAGCGCGTTCCAGACCTGCAGATTCAGATCGACCCGATTCGCAAGCGAAGAATTCATCGACGTGTTCATGCCAGCATCCTCTCTACAGGCAACACCATCAGACCGCGCGCGCCGGCACGTTTGAGATCTTCCAGCCGCTGCCATGTCATCACGCCGTGACACAGCGCCTGCAGCGCGACATCGCCGGTGCCGTTGCCGCTCGCATCCGTACCTCCGCCGTCCAGCGACATCACTGTCGGCGGCTCGGCGTCCGGCAGCAATTGCATCAGACCCGGCAGCACCGCGCGCGACGCCTGGAACATCAGCAGCTTGCTGTCGCGGATTTTCATCACCCCATCGAGTCGGCGCAGCAGCAGATCGGCGATGCCCGCACGCACATCGCTGAAGCCGTCGGCCGGTCCAGCAAGCACGGCTTCGCTGTCGAGCACGATTTCTATAGGCTTCAAACCGTTGGCGACGAGGGTCGCGCCGCTCGATACCAGATCGCAGACCAGATCGGCCTGGCCCAGCCGCGGCGCGATCTCGACCGAACCCGACATCGTCACCACATCGGCGGCGATGCCGCGATCGGACAGCCAGCGCGACAGCAGCGCCGGGTAACTGGTCGCGATGCGTTTGCCCGGCAACTGCGTCTCCGGCGCCCACGTCCATTCGGCGGGAATGCCGAACATCAGCCGGCAACGACCAAAACCCAGCGCGCGCCATTCGCTGAACGCCGGCGGCGCACCGCGCGATTCGCGGTCGTAGGATTGCTCCAGCAGCACATTGCGACCGACCATGCCGAGGTCGCAGACGCCATCGGCGATGAGGCCCGGAATGTCGTCATCGCGCACCAGCAGGAGATCCACGGGCAGCGATTCGCCGTAGTAGAAGAGTTTGTCGCGGCTCTCCTGCCAGCTCAGACCGGCAGCGGCGAGCAGCGCCAGCGCGGGCTCGCTGAGCCGCCCGCTTTTCTGGATGGCGATGCGCAGGCGGTCCCGCTCAGTCGCGGCGGTGGTTCGTTGCATGACAATATCCTCAGGCGCGGCGACGCTTCGGTCGCGGCAGGTGTTCGATGGCCAGGCCATAGCCGCCGGTGCCGTGCTCGATCACGCGCGCGACCCGGCCGATGGTGGTGACACTGACCAGAGTGCGGTCGTGAATTTCGCGGTATGGAATGCCTTCAAGCAGCAATGGCACCACTTTCCAGCGGTCGGCCATGGCTTCGAGTTCGGCCGGCGTGCACAGGTCGATCAGGAACGCGCGCACCGCCTTCGGCGTCGACAGCCCCGACAACGCAAGCGACAGCACGTCGAGGGCGGCCTCGGCGTCGCGGTCTGGAACGGGCTGGGGGCGTTGTTTCATGGTCGAGCAGGCGATTAATGTGTTAGCGTATTAATACAATAGTTCGCGGAAGCGACAGCGTCAACCCCTGCCGGGGACCTTGCTGTCCGCCACCTCCTCAGCGGAGCGGCCTGATTCGAAGCTGCGGTAACGGACGGATGACTTATGCCGCGCCGAAGGCATGACAGTTTCGCAGTCCGTGCCGCCCAAGACAGCTTGAATCGTTCGCGTCCTTCCGGGGGAGCGGTTTCTGTAATCTATTACCAGTGTCGTCCGCACCCGGGCCAATCGATAGGAGTCCCATGGCAATGAGCAGCCCACCGAGAATGGAAGACCGCTATCTGGACCGCGTCTTCACGATCGCCGGCCGGGTGATTGATCCGATCGGCGGGACCGTCACCCATGCCGATCAACGCATGCCGCTCAAGCGCAAACATCTTGAAGTGCTGGCCTGCCTCGCGTCCGCAGGGACCGCGATGGTCACCCGCGAAGCGTTCATCGATCTGGTCTGGAGAGGCAATGCGCTGGTCGGCGAGAACGGTCTGAACAGTTCCATTCACGCGTTGCGACGCGCGTTGCAGGACGACGATGCCGATAGTCCGCTGATCCGGACCATACCGCGTCGCGGGTATCAGCTCAGCGTGATCGCATGCGAGGTGCAGGAGGCGTTGCAGGAGGCGTTCGCGCCCGGCATGCCGATCGCCGGGAAGCCGGGCTGGCATTTGTCGCGCAAGCTGGGCGGCAACGCGGCCAGCGAACTGTGGCTGGCCCAAGACCAGACCAGCGGCGACAAACGCGCGTTCCGCTTCTGTCGCAGCGAACAGCATCTGCAGGCGCTGCGCCGCGAGACGACGGTACTGCGCTATCTGCGCGAAGCATTGGCGGGACGGCGAGACACCGCAGTGGCGCTGGACTGGCAGTTGGACGAGCCGCCGTATCACCTGGAGATGGACGATGCCTCCGGCGGCAGTCTGGCGGAGTGGGCGGTCGCGCAGGGCGGCATCGGGCGCGTGGGCTATCCGGAGCGGCTGCGTCTGACGGGCGAAGTCGCCGAGGCGCTGGCGGCGGTGCACGCGGTCGACGTGGTGCATCGCAACCTCGTCCCGTCGAGCGTGCTGATGCATGCGGATCGCGACGCGCATGAGCAACACGCGCGTCTGGGTGAATTCGGGCTGAGCGATCTGACCGATCGCAGCCGGCTGGAAGCGCTGCAGATCACCAGCGCCGGCTTGACGCTGACCGGCGATCCGGTGGGCGACGCGCGGTATCTCGCGCCCGAGCGACTGGCTGGGCAGGCTGCCACGGCCGCCAGCGATGTGTACGCGCTTGGCGTGTTGCTGCTGCAGATGTCGGTGGGCGACCTGCAGCGCACACCGGCGGATGCGTGGGAGCAAGCCGTCGATTCGCAGCCGCTGCGGGAGTTGATCGCCGCCTGCACGTCTGCGGCGCCGGAGGCCCGACCCAAGGCGGCGGTCGTGGCCGAGTGGCTACGCGCGTTTGCTCAGGCGGCGCGAGATGCGGAGCGCACCGACCTCGGCGCCTCGCATGCGGGTGCGACGCCAGCCCCCGCGTCCGCCGATGCGGAGGCCTCCGTGTCCGCCCCCGCCGTCGGCGGTCGAATCGGCCCCTACCGCCTGCTCGACCAGCTCGGCGAGGGCGGCATGGGCGTGGTGTACCTAGCCGAACAGCAAACGCCGGTGCAGCGCAAGGTCGCGCTGAAGGTGGTGCGCACCGGCATGATGAGCGGCGATGTGCGCGCCCGCTTCGAGGCCGAGCGCCAGGCGCTGGCGCTGATGCATCACGCCAACGTCGCCTCGGTGTTCGATGCCGGCAACACCCCGGCCGGCCAACCCTACTTCGCGATGGAGTACGTGCAGGGCGATGACATCACCGCGCACTGCGACCGGCAAAAGCTTGATTTCCGCACACGCATCACGCTGTTCCTGCAAGTGTGCGATGGTGTGCTGCACGCGCATCAGAAGGGTCTGGTGCATCGCGACCTCAAGCCCGGCAATATCCTGGTCAGCCGCGCGAAGGACCAGCCGGCGGCGGTGAAGATCATCGACTTCGGCGTGGCCAAGTCGGTGGCCGGGCTGCTGGCGGCCAACCCGGCCCACACCCGACTGGGCAGCTTCGTGGGCACCCCGGCGTACAGCAGCCCGGAGCAGGTGTCGGGGCCAATGGCGAATGTGGACACCCGCGCCGACATCTACTCGCTGGGCGTGGTGCTGTACGAACTGCTGGCCGGCGTCACGCCGTACAGCCCGGACGAATTGAGTCACAAGACGCCGGTGGAACTGGCGCGCCTGCTCAGCGGTGAACACCCACCGAGCCCGCTGGTGCGCTACACCAGCCTGAGCCGGGAAGAGGAGCAAAGCATCGCCGAACGGCGTTCGCTGTCGGTGGATGAAATGATGGCCCAACTGGGTGCCGACGTGTCGTGGATCGTGGGCAAGTGCCTCGAAGTGGACCCGGACGATCGCTACCCCTCAGTGCTGGAGCTGGAGAAGGATCTCCGCCGCTGGCTGGACGATAAACCGATCGAAGCGCAACCGGCATCGCGGCTGTACCGGATGCGCAAGTTCGTGCGGCGGCACCGGTGGGGCGTGGCAGCGGCCACATTGGGAACGCTGGCGCTGTTGACCAGCACCACAGCGGCCATCGTCGGCTATGTCCGCACCGGAAAGGCGCTGAAGGAGGCCGAAATGGCGGCCGAGTTCCAGTCCAAGCAAATAGCGCTCACCGATCCTAGCGCCATCGGCATCGGCATTCGGAGCGCTTTGGTCGAAGCCGTGCGGAAACATGGGGCCGAACGCGGCCGGGCCCCCGCCACCATTGCCCAGAGCGTGCAACAACTGGAGGCAGCGATCCAAAGTGTGAACTTCACCAACCTGTCCTTGAATCAGTTGAAGACGTATACCTTCAAACCGGCAATGGCCTCAATCAAGAAGGACTACGGCGACTACCCGTTACTGCAGGCGCGTCTGTGGCAAAGCATGGCACATGCACTGATGAATGTTGGTCTGACACAGGAAGCGGTCGAGCCACTGCAGCTTGCGCTGGAGCAACGCCGCCGCATGCTGGGCGCAGACGATCCATCGACGCTCGACTCGCTGCGCCTGCGCGGCGATTTACGTACCGCTCTGATGCAACTGAATGAGGCCGACATCGATACCCGGACAGCGCTGTCCGGGCTGCGACGCGCGCTGGGCAACGACCATCCGGACACGCTCAATGCAATGGTCGCAAGAAGCGTGCTTCTGAGCAGGCAGGACAAACCGGATCAAGCCGAGGCTTTGCTCCGCGAAACGCTCGCCACGCAGCGCCGCGTTCTCGGCAACGACCATCAAGATACGTTGACTTCGATCGGCCTGCTCAGTGAAATCTCGCTCCAACAGGTCAAATACAAGGAAGCGCTGTCGTACGCAGAGGAAGCAAAGACTTCATTTCAGCGGACTCTGGGCGACAACCATTCGAACACGATTGTAAGCAATATCAATATGTCTGTGGTCTATTGGCAGATGGGCAGGCGTGCCGAAGGGGAAGCGCTCTTGCGTGAAGCTCTCGACAGGCTTCATCGCAATTTAGGCGACGAGCATCCGAATACGTTTTCCGCAAATGCCCTTCTGTCGAGCTTTCTCCTGGAAACGAATCGGGCCGACGAAGCCGAAGCGCCTTTGTTGAAAGTATTGCAGGCGGAACGCAAGCTTTACGGCGCCCATAATCCAGCCACGCTCGTATCGCAAGCCAATTTGGCAGAGGCTCTCCGTCAGAACGGCAAATTGGCCGAGGCGGAGTCGATCTTTCGTGACGTGATGGCCTACCAGCGAGAGTCGCTTGGCGGCCATCATGACGCGCGGATGCTCCCTAACTCCCACTCGCTTGCGGAAATTCTGAAGGACCAAGGGAGACTCAAAGAGGCGGAAGCGGTTCTGCGTGAGACGGTCGAAGATTATCGTCGAGTGTCGGGCGACAACCATCCGAACACTTGGCATGCAATCGTCAACCTGTCGGACATGCTGATCAGGACAGACCGGGCCGACCAAGCCGAAGCCTATTTGCGGCAGTTGTTGAAGGCGCAACGCACGGTGTACGGTGCCAAGCGAGAAGCAATGATTACAACCCTCCGCTTTCATGCCATTGCCCTGCGTACCACAGGCAAATTGGCCGAGGCCGAGTCGATCTTCCGTGAATTGGCAGCCTTCCGGCAGACCACAAAGGGCTATGACCCTACCGCAATCATTTATTCCTCAGCCAATCTTGCAAGCGTGCTGAGATGTCAAGGGAAGCTCGACGAGGCCATTGCGGAATACCGAAAGAATCTGGCTGCATCCCGCCACGCCTTTGGCGATAAAAACGAACTCACCTTCCTGATGGCCGACGTTCTGTCGTCCGCGCTGCGAATGAAGGGCCATATCAGTGAAGCCGATGCCTTGCACCAGGAAGCGCAGCAGATGCAGCGCCGGACACCGGGCAACACCGATGCGGACACGATCACGACAAGGCGGCGAGTAATGCCCGACCACCCGGACACGTGGGCTCTGATCAGCGATGCAGGCGCACGGGCGGAAGCGAAGGGCGATATCGAAAAAGCCGAAATGCTTCTGCGAGAAGCGCTTTCACTGCAGCGCAAGGCATTCCGCGCCGATCCCATCGGTACATTGATCACGATCGACCGGCTGAGAGGGGTACTGGTTCATCGCGGCCGGTTGAGCGAAGCCGCCAGACTCGAAAAAGAGCTGGCCAAACACGATTGGCCGAAGCCGCTGCTCCACATGCGCGGCGGCAAACAATAGCCCAGTGCTTCAATCGGGTTTTGCCACGGCGAACGCTGCCGCAGCTTCGCCGGTGGCACGGCACCGAACGCGTCCTGATCTACCCACCGCATTGCCCCGCACCTTGGGGATGCGCGCAACCCTGCCACACCAGCAGGACAGCAACGGCTTGCCATCTGCGGGTGGTCATGAATAGGCGGCCATCCGCATGCTGTCGGACCAGACCCAAACGCCACGTAGCCGGACGGCTTCCAGGAATGGGGCCGTAGCGCATCGTCGCCTGTCGTCCGCCAATCACGCCACCTCGCGCGTCGCACCCATGCCCACATCCGCGCGCATACCTCCCATGAAAGCGTGGCTGCCCTCTGCCACCTTCGTCATTTATTGATTCTTCTTGCTTCCCTGCGTTCACTCATAAACGAATCAATGACTTGCATCGCCGCAGACGACAGCAGTTTCTGCCGATCTTCATTCCTCTTCATTCCGCTGGCAGCCGCCAACGCGGCCCGGCAGCGGTGCTAGAACGGAGCTGCGGACGGGCCATACAGGCCGCCGCAGTTCCGAATGCACACCTCAGAGGCGATGATCATGGGCAGGCTCAACGGACACATGCGCGCATGGCTCAGCGCACGCGTCACCGTCCTGCGCGCACTCCTGACCCGCCTTGCCCGCCAACGCAGCGGCATCCGCCACACCCCCTGCGCGTCCCGATGATCGGGATCTTGTCGAGTATGTGCTGTCCCCCCAGATCGCCGGCCTCTGCGCGGTACTGCTGGTCGTCTTCGCAAGTCTTGCGATGTTTGCCGATAGATGCACCACTGCAGCGATCGCATCGCCGACCCATCCTCAGTCGCAGGCGATTGCGCCAGCGGCTGATGCAGATACCCGCAGCGGCCCGCCCAGAGGAAAGTACACCCGGGCGCGGTGATGGCACTGCGGCGCGCGTCATGCGCACATAAAGCAGCGGGCCACACAGTGGCATCCTTTCTGCCGCAGTTGAAGCATCTACAGTCCTGCCGGACGCAGTGCGATCACCGTGTTCAATCCATAACAGCCAGTCAGGCCTGCGCCTGCCGACGAAAAGCATACCAGCGACAAGCATGAATCCTGCGAGTTCGAAACCTGGCCTGATGCCACCTGGAGGCGGCGCGATTCGTACAAAACAAGTGCAGAACGGCCCGAAAAGTTCTTCTTTTTTTATTCAGGCCACTGCGAAATCAATGACTTGCGAAAGAAGAACCTTCCCTTTTCTTGTTTTTTATTCATAGCTCTGCATTCCACGGGTTTGGGGTCTCAACGGCGAATCATCAGGCGTAAAACCGAAGTGCGGAAGCGATCCAAGTGCCACTAACCACACAACCCATGCATGACATTGTGAGAGACGGCGTGCTGGGCAAGATAGGTGGTTCATGGGTAACAGCCGCTGGCGGCCGATCAATTCACTGACTTCAACAGATACCTACAGCACTGTCGTCCCAGGGAGACGAAAACGGACGACGTGGTGTCGATGTCGGCTAAAGTCAATCAACGCGATTCTCCACGAATTTCGTCAAGTGAAGCTGTGCCCCGCCATGTTGGATGCACGAAAGATCATTACGATCAAAGACACTGACTCAATACGTTCTCAAACAAATTGGAGAAAGATATGAACAGTAGAAATTACTACATCACACTCGCTATCGGTGCAGCGCTATGCGCAGCACAGGCACAGGCACAAACAAGTACGAACGATGTCTTGAGAGGTTGCAATATCACCAGCAAGGGGGTAATTGACTCCAGCCAAGCCACCAAACTTAATCTTGCCAGCACGGACTCGAAAACGGCATTCCGATTGGCAGCGCCTGGCGCTGGAAGTGACTTCAATAGAAACAACTTTACGCTCATGAGACAGGGAACTCATCCAGACGGTAAAGTCTGGTGGATTATGAGCGAAAACAGCGGAAGGTGCGCTGCCGAGGACCGCACTGCGGTTCCGTGGTGGATTGCGCATAGGGACTGCTCTACTACGACAAGCGCCGCGACGAAGTGGATTCTCCAAAACGCCGGCGGCGGTTACTATTATGTTGTTTCTTTCCGAAACACCAACGCTATCTGGGATATGAAAGATGCCGGAGTCACAAACGGCACACGTCTGCAGACCCAAACGAGGATGGGCGCGGGCGCGAAACAACAGATGTTTACGTTCCGGAACTGTAGGAACTTGAGTGGCGTTGGCGCCAGCCCGGGCTGATATGAATCGCATTTCAATACCACATAACCCTGGAGAAACGCATGAACATCCATGAAAATCGTCCCGGTATAGAATTGATCACCGGACATGAACTCCAAGTCGTCGGCGAATATGTTGGCGGCGGATATTCCTTCGTAGAAGCTGGCGCGATGGGCGTATCAGCCTTGCAATACTGCAGTCAGCTTTTAGATTATATGGACGCCACGCAAGGGGTGGCTGCCTTTGCAGTAATCGTAGGCGTAATGTTCAATGGCCTCGCCCGAAACGTATGCACGTCGACTATGGCATTCGCCCGAGATCGATACACGCGGAACTCCATCGGATGGCTCTGGTACGAAACGGCCCGCAATGATCTGCTTGGCGGCATCTCGCTTGACACATTCGTTCAAAATGTGAAGAGCTCGAAATACGGCCGTCTGCCGTGATTTGACTTGAAATTGTATTGCCGGCTGCACCGAGGCGGCTTGCATAATATGCGAGCCGCCTCGGTCAGCATTACTCTTGAATCAATCATTCAGTATGCCTTCGAAATAGCAAACAGAGATTCGAAAATACCGCCACAAAAAAACGAAACCATCCAAATAGATTGCTATTTCTTGCCCTTGTTTCGCTAGTTGATGGCGAATTGCTATCAATTTTATGGTCACGACTCGTTATGTCCTTAGCGCGTTATTTTTGGCTGCCGCGACATTGCTCCGAGGCGCTGAAATTGCCTTCGCCCCTGTAGCGAAGAACGCCGAGCCAGCCATCAATTTAATACGCATTACGTTCAGCCTATTTTTTTTGGCGTCAACCAGCATTAAACCAACCCACTAACAGGCTGCTGAAATACCGTTCCAGGACCATGAAATTGTCGTTTTTTCGCATTGCTTGGCGGGTGCACGACCAACCATCAATGGCTTACGCGCGAATTTCGGCCGTTCCATATCGTCGCCATAATCTTTGACTATTGATCCGGCGGTATGAAGTTTGAGCAAATTCGATGGTCTTTGCTTGATTTCAAGCATTACCGCGGAATCGTTTTCCAAGTTCACGCCGCCGGAGTGATAATTAGCAAATCATGCGACGCATCAACTCTTGATGACGACAAAACAACCACACCTTTTTTGACGCGCAAATCAGCATGACAGGAAACGCTACATCCTTCAGGTGGAAGGCATGCAAAACAAACGATTTTTTTTGACAGTGGGCTTCTTCACTTTATTGTTTATAGTAACCTTAGTCGCATCAACAGGCGCGGCCTGCGTCGGCGATTGCCCTGATTCGTGGAAAGCCTCCGTTTCACCTGTGAAACGAACGGGTATCAAGGAGGCGCCAACGAAAGAGGTGGGCCGCACCGTATCGACACCTGAGGTTAATGCGAGACAAAGCGACCGTAGCTTTGCCTTGGCCAGCAATATTCCGTTGAAGGATCGCTATCCGTCCTTGGTAAAACTCGCAGACGCCGGCGATGGCAAGGCCGCATGCACGCTGGCGTGGAGTCTTGATTTCTGTTTGAACAAGCACAACTTCTTGGACCACGCCCAAGTCAGCTTGGCTAATGTCGAAATGGGCGGTGCTGAAGAGCAAAGCAGGCTTCGGTCGGCGCTGTCGTCGGCGAACCACTACGACCGTCTATTCGCCGATGCGTTGGCGGTGTGCGATGGATTCTCGCAGCCAGACGAGGAAAGCGTAGATCGAAGATTGTACCAGGCCGCATCTCTAGGCAGTATCAGATCGATGTCTAAATTCGCAGTGAATCCCACAGTAGAGCATCACATTGACATTTCGACCGTGGAGATCATGACGCTCTACAAAGAGAATGCCAAGTCATTTCTCACTCAAGCTGCACTTGCCGGCGATCCCGAAGCCATTCTTGGCGTCTATTACGTGCAAAAGCGTGGTTATCTTGGAACGAAATACGGTATGTTTCCAATGAAGTTAGACGCGGTGACCGTAGCATCCGCTTTGACGATTGTGTCTGAAAGCGATGCGATCAGAGAAGCGAGTGACGCACCAGAACTTTTGAATAAAGTCCTCGCGGCCATGACCATTGAGGAAAGAAACAATATGCGAGAGGTCATCGGACGCCAGAAACAAAAAGGGGTTCGGCGCAGCATGGAGGACCTTCGTCAGCAGCTCTACAAAAGCCCTCAAGATATATGCGATATGGAATGAACGTCGAGAGTGGTTTCAACGAGTCGATGATTCGCGTCGGGCCAGCAATGAACAGTCGAAGTTAAAGCTCTTTATTCACTGCCGCCTTACTGCCGACGACGGATCGCAATTACACTAAAACAGCTTTACGCAGGATTCGAGAAATGAAAAAGAAACCTACGGTTCACCCTGAAATTCTGGCAGCTTTGCCGCCGACGGCGGCATCCCCAATGGCAGCTCCCATAAGATACAGAAAGGAGGCGATGTCGCGCTCAGCAGATCAAGGGACCGGCCAAATTATTCTTGCGACTCCGCTGTCCTTCACGGTGTATGCCTCATCTGCGGCAGGCCTGACGTTGTCGCTTGGCCTGGTACTCGGACTGTGCAGCCATGCAGTGACGGAAAAAGTGAATGCGATTATCGTTCCAGAAAATGGAATCACGACGATTCGTGCCGAAGAAAGCGGAATCCTGGTCGATTATCTTGCCAATCAGGGCGACAAAATAGTCATCGGCCAACCCATCGCCAAATTCCGGCGGCCAGATATCTCCTTAACCGACGTTTTTTCAAACGACGTGATCAGCGAAAATAGTCCCAGCCAGTCGACTGCCAGCCCGTCAGATGCACGGAGTGCTGCGAATCCGTCACAAACGACAATTACGCTTGTGTCCCAGATGGATGGGACGTTGTATCGTTTCGATAAGCCGCTAGGTGAGTTTTCCAGCAATTCAGAACCCATCGCCATGATCGCACGTGACGGCCCATTGTCAGTCAAGCTTATGGTTTCGGAAAAAGCGCGGCGCTCATTGCGTGTAGGAATGCAGCTGCCGGTGACGCTCGAATCGTACAAGCCGCGCCGTGAACAAATAATCGCTGGCACCGTTGTTTTTACCGCGAATGCGCCATCACAAAGCACTAATTACGCGACAATGGAAACCACGAATCAGTACCAGATAGTAGTGCGACTCGATGGGAAGCAGACACTGTCATCTAGAAATGAGTTTCTGGGTAGAAGCGTCAAGGCCAAGATCATCGTCGAGAAAAAGAAACTTTATCAATGGATATTCGACCCAATCGGCGCGCTTTTCAAGTGATCGTAACGCATGAAAACAACCCGGTTATCAATCATTTGGAGTTGAAAATATGTCCATGAACACTGGCGTGGCTAGCCCTACTGGACTCGACGGCATCAGGATCAATTTCAAGCCTTGGTCTGCTATCGAGCGCTTGCCGATCATCATGCAGACCGAAGCGTCGGAATGCGGTCTGGCCTGTCTTGCCATGATCAGCGGATATCACGGGCACCGTTTCGACATTGTCACGATTAGGGATCGCATCGGCTCCCCGGCTGGAGGCGTGAATATTCGGCAGTTGAGCGAACACGCCTACAGACTCGACCTTTCGACTCGGGTCGTCAGGTCGGAGCTAGCGTCTCTACGCTACCTGCAAACGCCCTGTATTTTGCACTGGGGCATGGATCATTTCGTCGTACTGAAGAAAGCGAACAAGAAGAATATCGTCATCCACGACCCAATAGTTGGTGTCGTGCAGATGGACTACGCCCGCGCTTCCGAGATGTTCACCGGCTACGTCGTTGAGTTGACACCGAACGATGCGTTCGAAAAGAAGAACGAACAGCGCATACCCACTTTGAAATCGATAATGGGCAAAACGAGCGGTCTTTTTTCCGCGCTCATCCAGATGTTCGCCCTGGCGTTGCTTCTGGAGGCTGTGGCAATCGTGTCGCCAGCCGCGATGCAATGGATGATAGACCAAGGGCTGGGGTCGACCGATAAGACGCTTATCTATACCGTCGTCGCTGGGCTTGCCCTGCTAATGATCACGAATATCGTGATAAGTTTGCTTCGCGGATGGATGGTGATGTATCTCTCGATAAACGTCGGTTTACAGTGGTCTTCTCGCGTACTCAATCACCTGTTTCGATTGCCAGTCGATTTTTTCGAAAAACGCCACCTGGGAGACGTGATGT
>JANLSB010000158.1:0-4502 GCA_031362125.1 Lysobacterales bacterium
CTGCTGTGGGGGCTGCTGCTGGATTTCAGCCTATGGGGCGTGCTTCCCGACGGCGTGACCTGGATCGGTGCGGCGATCATCGTGCTCAGCGGCCTCTACCTGCTCCGGCGCGAACGCGTCCATCTGGAGGCGGAGCATCCCTGATCGCCCCCGCGTGTCCTGTCTGAACAACAACCTGCGTTCTGTTGGGGTACCCGCCAACCTCCGGAGCGCTCCACGATGCAAAGCAAGCCTGGTTTCAACAAGCCCGTGTTCAAGAAGACCTTGCTCGGTCTCGGCATCGCCGCCGCTGCGTTCGCGTCCATTGCGGTGTTCGCCCAGAAGGGCGGCCCGTCGCGGGACGAGATTATCGAGGCGGTATCGCCCGACCTGCCGGCCCGCATGTCCCAGCAGCGTCTCGCGCTGAAGGCCCGCGATGTCGTTTCCGCCAAATCCGCCCCGGCGAAGGCTGCCGCGCCGACGATCGAAGAGGTCGGCGATGTCGATTCCTTCGGCCGTAACGTCATCTGGCTGGGCCTTACCAGTACGTTCATCAATCTCAGCGACAGCTGTCCGACCGATCCGGAGAATCCGGACGAATTGTGCCAGGTGCTGGCGCCGGCACCGGGCTTCACCAGCTTCAATTTCGAGGATGCGGCCCGGATGACGCTGCCCGGGAAATCCGCCCATTCCCTGCTCTGCTACTGGTTCTCGCCGGTGTTGACCGTCAACTACGCCAACCTCGGGGCGACCCGTACGTTTGGACGCTTCCGTTACACACCGACGCTGACGGTGGAGAACCCGGTGCTGGACAATCCGGCGCTGATCGACCCGACGACCGGCGCGCCGTTCGGTGGCAAGCTGCTGACCAGCATGACCTCGAGCGAGAACTATCAGGTGCCGTTGGAGCCGGGCGTCGCCTTCACCGAGCGCACCCGCGACTCCGCAGTGTGCATGGCAGGCCTGTTGACCCGTCGTTCGCTGATCGAAAACTACGGCCTGACCGAAACCCAGGCCAAGGAATTCTTCAAACAACCCACCACCATTCGCTTGAACGTCAGCGGTTCCGCCCAGAACGTCGGGTTTGCGTCGCTGGTGTTCGGTTTGCGGATCGTTGGCGATTCGCGCTGAAGTCCGCTGCAGAACATCAGCCCAGCAAAGCCCGGCGCCGTGCCGGGCTTTGCCGGTTTTGGGCGGTGCCCCGGCGTCGCCGCATCGCACGATGACGGCATGCTCGGCGGCCTGTTGCGGATGACCGAAGAGTGGGGTCCGATGCCCTTGCACTGGTCGATCTACATCCAGGTCGAGGACATCGACGCGACCGTCGCCAAGGCGCAGTCGCTCGGCGGCAAGCTCTGCTTTCCGGCCTTCGATGCCCCAGGCGTCGGCCGCACGCCCGGGTCGACGATGCCGCGGACGCCGGCTTCTATGTCATCAAGTTCGTCGAGAGCACCTGAGTCGAGAGCACCTGAGTCGAGAGCATGTGAATGGTTTCCAGCGCAGCGAAAACCGTCGACGCCTATCTCGCCGAACTGCCGCCGGAGCGGCGTTTGGTCGTCGCAACCGTGCGCCGGATGGTGACCGCGCACATGCCGCCCGGCTACGAAGAGGCGATGAATTGGGGAATGATTTCCTGGCAGATCCCGCTGTCGCGTTATCCCGTCACCTACAACAAACAGCCGCTCAGCTACGTGGCGCTGGCGGCGCAGAAAAACAATTACGCGCTGTATCTGGTAGGGGTCTATGCCGAAGGCGAACAGGAGCGCAAGCTGCGCGCCGCCGCCGCGGCGCAGGGCAAGAAGCTGGATATGGGCAAGAGTTGTTTGCGCTTCAAGAAGCCCGATGACCTGCCGTTGGAGGCCATCGGCGCACTCATTGCGAGCATGCCGGTCGAAGCCTACATCGCGAACTACGAAGCCATGCGCGGCATCGTGCGCTGAGCCACGCCGACGACGTGCGCGGGAGTATGGTCGTCTCTTGAATACGTTTTCGCGTCCCCGGCCCGGCCTCGTGTGCGTCCGGGCCGGTTGCCGTGGTTGGCGTGCGGCCCATCCCCGGCCACAATAGCCCGATGCTCTCGCCGCCCGGCGTGCGCACGACCACCAAGGCCTGCACATGACAGATCTGAAGGAAGCCCTCGTTCCCGATATCGGCGACTTCACCGGGATTCCGGTGATCGAGATTCTGGTCGCCGTCGGCGACACCGTCGCCAAGGATCAGGGGCTGGTGACGCTGGAGTCGGACAAGGCGACGATGGAAGTGCCCGCGCCGTTCGCCGGCACGGTCCGCGAGCTCAAGGTCAAGCTCGGCGACAATGTCTCCGAGGGCAGCGTGGTCGCGATGATCGAAGCGGCCGATACCGCGAGTCCACCCGCGCCAGCTGCGGCTGCACCGGCGCCGGCACCTGCCGCGCCGCCGCCGGCAGTACCCGCACCCACTGCAGCGCCGCCGGCACCTGCTCCCGTTCCGTCAGCGACTGGTCCGATGGGTGCCGGTTTGCCACCGGTACGCTTCGAAGCCGATGCCGTGCTGCCTGACAAGGTGCCCTACGCCAGCCCGGCGGTGCGCCTGTTCGCGCGCGAGCTCGGCGTCGACCTCGCACGGATCAGCGGTACCGCCCGCGCAGGTCGCATCACCAAAGAAGATGTGCAGCAGTTCGTGAAATCCGCACTGCAGACCGGCGCTGTAGGAGGGGCTTCAGCCCCGATGGCCAACGGCGGCGGGCTCAACCTCCTCCCTTGGCCCAAAGTCGACTTCACCAAATTCGGCGAGATCGAAACCCGCGAACTGTCGCGGATCAAGAAGATTTCCGGCGCCAACCTCGCGCGCAATTGGGCGATGATTCCGCACGTCACTCAGCACGACGATGCCGACATCACCGATCTCGAAGACCTGCGCGTCGCGCTGAACAAGGAAAACGAGAAGGCGGGCATCAAGCTCACCATGCTGGCTTTCCTGATGAAGGCGGTGACCTCCGCGCTGCAGAAGTATCCAGATTTCAACGCCTCGCTCGACGCCGATGGCGGCACGCTGGTGCTGAAGAAGTATTTCCATATCGGCTTCGCCGCCGACACGCCGAACGGCCTTGTGGTCCCGGTGGTGCGCGATGTCGACAAAAAGGGCGTGATCCAGATCGCGCAGGAAACCGGCGAACTCGCCAAGAAAGCCCGCGACGGCAAACTCGGCCCGGCCGAGATGAGCGGCGGCTGTTTCTCGATCAGCTCGCTCGGCGGCATCGGCGGCACCGGATTCACGCCGATCGTCAACGCGCCGGAAGTCGCGATCCTCGGCGTGTCCAAATCGGCGATCAAACCGGTGTGGGACGGCAAGCAGTTCGCCCCGCGCCTGATCCTGCCGCTGTCGCTGTCCTACGATCATCGCGTGATCGACGGCGCCTCCGCCGCGCGCTTCGCCGCCTATCTCGGCCAAGTGCTGGCCGATATGCGTCGGGTGCTGCTGTAGGGTGGGCCCTAGGCCCACCATCGGGTGATCCGAACAAAATCCGTGGGCCAGAGGCTCACTCATGTGGTGGGCCATGGGCCCACCCTACGGAAAACGTGGCGATGACGAATACGGTTGAAGTGAAAGTCCCCGACATCGGCGACTTCGACAACATCCCGGTGATCGAGATTCTGGTGAAGGTCGGCGACACCGTCGCCAAGGATCAGGGGCTGGTGACGCTGGAATCCGACAAGGCGACGATGGAAGTGCCGTCGTCCGCCGCGGGTGTGGTGAAAGAATTGAAGGTGAAGTTGGGCGACGGAGTGTCGGAAGGCAGTGTGATCGCGATCGTCGAGACTGCCGGAAGTTCTGCTTCCCTTCTCCCGTCGGGAGAAGGTGCCCGAAGGGCGGAAGAGGGTACGGTCTCCGGCGGGGTATCGACCTCACTGGCGACCGAACCCTCACCCGCTGCTGCGCAGCGACCTCTCCCGGGGGGAGAGGTAAAAACGTCCACTGCCGCGTCCGATTCAGGCCGCAAACCCGACGTCGAATGCCGCATGCTGGTCCTCGGTGCTGGCCCCGGCGGCTACACCGCCGCGTTCCGCAGCGCCGATCTCGGCCTCGATACCGTCCTGGTCGAGCGCTACGCCTCGCTGGGCGGTGTGTGTCTCAACGTCGGCTGCATTCCGTCGAAGGCGCTGCTGCATGCGGCGGCAGTCATCGACGAAGCCGCGCATGCGAAGGACTACGGCATCGACTTCGGCGCGCCGAAGATCGGCCTCGACGCGCTGCGCGGCTACCAGGAGAAAGTCGTCGGCCAGCTCACCAAGGGCCTCGCCGGCATGTCCAAGCAGCGCAAGGTGCGGGTGGTGCAGGGCAGCGGCAGGTTCGTGTCGCCGAACGAGATCGAAATTCATTCTGGTGAAGGCGGGGGCGACGCCGGCACCCAGCTGATCCGCTTCGAGCAGTGCATCATCGCCGCCGGTTCGCAGCCGGTGAAACTGCCGGCGTTCCCGTGGGACGACCCGCGCATCATGGATTCGACGGATGCGCTCGAGCTGAAGGACATTCCGAAAAATCTG
>JANLSB010000186.1:0-4618 GCA_031362125.1 Lysobacterales bacterium
TTCGCGCATGCCGTTGGCGATGTCGCGGACATTGCTGATCTGCGAGCCCATGTGAAAATGCAACAGGCCCAGGCAGTCGCCCATGCCCGCGTCGCGCAAGGTCTTCCACAGATCCAGTACCTGGCGCGGCGACAGTCCGAACTTGGCTTTGTCGCCGCCGCTGTTCTGCCACTTGCCGGCGCCCAGCGAGGCCAGCCGCATGCGCACGCCGAGGCCCGGCTTCACGCCCAGCGCCTTCGCTTCTTCCATCACCAGCGGCAGCTCGGACGGTTTCTCGACCACGATGAAGGTCTGCATGCCGAGCTTGCGGCCGATCAGCGCGAGGCGGATGTATTCGCGGTCCTTGTAGCCGTTGCAGACGATCAGGCCACCGGGGCGGCTCAGCGCCAGCACCGCCATCAACTCGGGCTTGCTGCCCGCTTCCAGCCCGAAGCCTTCGCCCGCATGCGACGCCAGCGTACCGGCCACGGCCGCGTGCTGGTTGACCTTGATCGGATACACCGCGGTGTAGCCGCCGGTGTAATCCCATTCCTGCTGCGCCTGCGCGAACGCGGTCTGCAGCTTGACGAGGCGGTCGCCGAGAATCTGCGGAAAGCGCACCAGCAGCGGCAGCTTTGCGCCGCTGGCCTGGGCCGCGTCCACAATCGCCGGCAGCGCCGCGCCCGGACCTTCGGCACCGTGCGGATGGACCACGATCCGGCCCTGCGCATCGACATCGAAATATCCCTCGGCCCAATGCGGGATCGAATAGGTCTTGCGGGCGTGGTCGATCGACCAGGCGGTCATGGGCATGCTTCCGGTGATGCTGTGGGGACGCGCATTGTAGGGCGGGCTCAAGCCCGCCGCTCGGCTTCGCAGCCCCGTTCAGTGTCTCCGCCGATACACCGGCTCCCCGCACAACCCGCGCACCCGCCTCGCTTCGGCCTTGTGTTCGCTTTCGGTGAACACGCTGACGCTGCCCGGCAGGCGCAGGGCAGCGACGACCTTCTTCAGCCCCGGCCCCTCGCTGGCGACCGAGCCGCGCCAGGTCACCAGCAGCGCGTAGTGCGCCGGCTCTTCGGCCAGATCGAAGCGTTTGCGCGCCACCCACGCCTGGCCGACCTGTTCGACCCGCGCCAGCGCCTCGCGCAGGCCGTCGAGAGTGACCGTGTCGAGATCGTGAGCGATCAGGTCGTCGTCGGCCACGCCATCGCGCGCTTCCAACAGCTTCGCGCGCCCGGCGAATTCGTCGCGCAGCGCGGCGAGCGCGTCCACGACGACTGGCGCCAGCGTACCGTCGCGCTCGAACGCGCGCAGCTTCTCGAATGCCGGCCGGATCGCGCCCGCATCCAGGGTCATCGCATGCCGCAGCTGCTCGACACCCGCCGGATCGCCCGCTTCGATCCGCAGCAGTGCGGCACGGAACTGCGCCGTAGCGCTGTCCGGCGCGCGTTCGATCGCGCGCAGATAGAAACGCAGCGGCTCGATGTCCGGACGCAACGACTCGACCAACTGCGCGTACTGCAACGTTTCGGCGGCGTCCAGGTCGCCGCGACGCTCCAGCGCATCGAGCCGCTTGCGGTCCGGCTCGGCTGCCGCGTACTGCGCGGCCCAAGTGGTCTTGATCCCGTTACGCCAAGTCTCGTCGAGCTTGCGTTCGATCCGCGACAGCGACTCGCCGAGCAGCGCGATCGCGGCGACGTCCTGTTCGCGCAACGCAGGCGGAGCGCCCACTGCCGACACCCGCTGCGGCAGCGTGGGATGGGTATCGGTGAGATCGTTCTCGCGCTCGGCGCTGGCCAGCAGTCGCGCGATGTCGATCGGCGGCGCTTCGCGCAGCGCAGCCGCCAGCATCGCGTTGAACTGTGGCGGCGGATGCGCCTGTGCGCGCATCCGCGCCTGCAACTTGGGCGCAAACCTCAGCTCGATCCATTGCGCTGCGTGCGCGATCCGCAGCAGCGCCGACACCCGCGCCGCTTCGCCGGCCACTCGCGCACTGACCGCATCCGCTTCGTATTCGTCCTCGCGCGCCAGCACGAAGCTGTAAGCGTTGAAGTACGGCACGTACCAATCGAAAAACTTCAGGAACACCCGCGAGAGCGCGGCGCCGCTGCGCGCCATCCCCTCGACCAGGCGATACCAACTGATCCGGACGCGGTAGATCCAGCCCGAGAAACGGCCGTGACCGCCGCGGAAATGGCCGAACTCGTGGGCGATCACCGCCGACAGTTCGGCAGCATCCAGCAGACGCATCAGCGGCAGACCGATGACCAGATAGTGCCGGTCGCCGAGCAGACCGAGCAGCCGCGGCATGCTGGCCGCACCCGCATTGAGATCGCTGTCGATCACCACCGCCTCGAGCGGCGGCGCCCCGGCGGCCACCCGCAGGCGCTCGATCTCGGCCTCCAGCGCGGGCGCCTCGCCGGCTGCGAGTCGATACCCCGACGGCGCGTCGAAACGCAGCCACAGCGCGCGCACCACCATCGCGGCGAACACCGCCTGCGGGAGCAGCACGAACAGGGCCCACGGGTCGAACCCGCGCCCACTCACCAGCAGCGCGACGATGATGCCGATCGGCAGGCCCAGCGCGACCAGCAGGATCAGCCCAAGCACGGCGTAGCCCAAGGCGGCCAGCAGCGCCACCCGGGTACGATAGGCCTGCGGCGCCTCGCGGGCCTGCGCCTGCAGCCGCTCGATCAGAGCCTTGTAGCGTTGTTCCGAAGCTTTCGCTCCCATCCGCGCCTCCTGTGGCCGGCTATCGTAGCGGAAGCGTCGAAAGGCTCCGGTACAATTCGCGCCCCAAGACCGCTTCCGGACCGATTCCGATGACCGCACCCACCTGGCATTACGAGAATTTCGAGCCCGCCGGCTCGGCCATCGGCTATCGCATCACCCGCAAACTCGATGAGGTGCAGTCGCCGTTCCAGAAGATCGAGATCTACGAGAGCACCGACTGGGGCAATCTGATGCTGATCGACGGCGCGATGATGCTCACCACCCGCGACAATTTCCTGTACCACGAGATGATGTCGCACCCGGCACTGTTCACGCATGCGAATCCGCAGAACGTGGTGATCATCGGCGGCGGCGACTGCGGCACCCTGCGCGAAGTGCTCAAGCACCCGGGCGTGAACAAAGCCGTGCAGTGCGACATCGACGAACAGGTCACGCGCATGTCCGAGAAGTGGTTTCCGGAGCTGTGCGACAGCAACCACGATCCGCGTGCCGAGCTGCTGTTCGACGACGGCATCGCCTACATGGCGAACTGCGCGCCCGGAAGTCTCGACATCGTCATCGTCGATTCCACCGATCCGGTCGGCCCGGCCGAAGGTCTGTTCAACAAGGCCTTCTACGCCAGCTGCTTCCGCGCGCTGAAGGACGACGGCATCCTGGTGCAACAGTCGGAATCGCCGCTGGTGCTGCTCGATCTCATCAAGGAAATGCGCGCCGAGATGGGCAAGGCCGGCTTCGCGACCTTCCAGACTCTGCCGTTTCCGCAGCCCTGCTATCCGACCGGGTGGTGGAGCTGCACGCTGGCGAAAAAATCCGGCGGCTTCGAGTTCCGCGAGGCCGATGCGCGCGCCAAGGCGTTCGCATCGAAGTACTACAGCGCCGACATTCATCGCGGCGCGGCGACGCTGCCGCCGTTCGTAGCGGAGGCGCTGGGCGAATGATGTCCGGCGCCACAGGATAACGTCCTCCCAACATCCGCCTCATCTTCACTTAAGACAGAACGGTTACAAAGTTCCCAACGCATTGCGGGAACCCCGATCATGTCGGCAACGCCCTCCGGGCATTCGAGAAACGTTTTCGGCGGCGCGATCCACCTCACGAAGGGCTCCGATGCCTTTCCTTTGCCGCCCCGCAGCCAGCATGCGCGCGAACTTTGGACGCATTTCTGGCTGCCGCTGCTCGCGTTCGCGGCGGCGATCTCATTCATCGCATGGCTGCAGCTCGACTGGTCGCTGGCGCATCGGATCTACGCCTGGGAAGGCTATCGCTGGGTGCTGAAGAAGGCCTTTTTCACCGAGAGCCTGCTGCATCGCTCCGGTCATGATCTGAGTGTGGTCGCATGGGTCGGTGCGCTGGTGGCTTGGCTGATGTCCCTCAAGCGCGAATCGCTGCAGGCGTGGCGGAAGCCGCTCGGTTATCTGCTGCTCTCGGTGCTGCTGGCGACCCTGCTGGTCTCGTGGGTCAAATCCTGGTCGAACATGGACTGCCCCTGGGACATCAAGGGACTTGGCGGCACCCGGCCATACGTCGCATTGTTCGCAGCCCGGCCCGCGTGGCTTCCCGATGGCCGTTGTTTCCCGGCAGGCCATGCCAGTGGCGGCTACGCCTGGATGGCGCTCTACTTCTTCTTCCTGATGATCCGCCCGCATCTGCGCTGGCGCGGACTGGCGATCGGCGTCGGCGTTGGCGTGCTGTTCGGCATCGCACAGCAGTTCCGCGGCGCGCATTTCATCTCACACGACCTGTGGACGGCGATGATCTGCTGGGCGGTGGCGTTCGGGCTTTACCGCGTCTTCCTTCGATCTGGCAGCGCCGCAACCGCTGCGGCCGACGACCCTGTGTGGCGCCCGGGTCGCCGCGCCGGGACGGAGAAGGACGCCGCGTATTCTTCTGGCTGAATTTCTGC
>JANLSB010000376.1:0-3331 GCA_031362125.1 Lysobacterales bacterium
CCTCGCCCGGTTTCAGCACTTCCATGTCGCCGCCCGGCTGCAGGCCGACGTAGCTTTCGCCGAGCAGGCCGCCGGTGAGGATGCTGGCCGAAGTGTCGATCGGCAGGTCCGCGTAACGACGATCGATGTCGAGGATGACCACGGCGTCGAGCCGCTTCGGGTCGAGTTCGATCGTGGCGACCTTGCCGATCGGGACGCCGCCGATCTTCACCGGCGCCATCGGCCGCAGTTGCCCGAGATTGGTGAAGCGGGCCTTGAGTTCGTAGGTACTTTCGCCGAAACCGAACTTGCCGTTGGTGGAGGCGATGGCCAGCACCAGCAGCGAGGCCAGGGCCAACAGCAGAAAGGCGCCAACGGCGAATTCGAGGCGGGGGCCGCGTGCACTCATGATCGAAAAACCTCTTTGAAAAACGTGTCTGTGAAAAGCGAGTCAGTGGAAAGCGTGGCGTTCATCGCGATCAACGGAACAGGAATGCGGACAGAACGAAATTGAACATCAGCACCAGCAGCGAAGCGTTCACCACCGCGCGGGTGGTGGCGACCGATGTGCCTTCGATGGTCGGCTCGGCGTGGAAGCCCACATATGACGCGACAAGTGCGGCGGTGCCACCGAATACAGCGGATTTCAGGAAAGCCGGCAGGAAATCCTCGTGGAAATCGACGGCGTCCTTCATCACCTGCCAGAACGCGCCGTTGTCGATACCCAGCACCTGCACGCCCTGGAACCAACTGGCGACGATGGCGAGGCTGCAGAAGAACGCAGTCAGTAGCGGCACCGTGATCACCGCCGCCCAGAACCGTGGTGCCACTGCCTTGCCGACGGGATCGATGCCCATCAGTCCGAGCGCGGTGATCTGGTCGGTGGCGCGCATCAGTCCGAGTTCTGCGGCGATCGAGCTGCCGGCGCGGCCGATGAACAGCAGCGCGGTCAGCACCGGCCCCAGTTCGCGATACAGGCCCAGGCCGATCAGAAAACTGATCTGGTTGCCAGCGCCGTACGTCTGCAAGGATCGATAGCCCAGCAGCGTGACCGACAGGCCGACGAAGGCGCCGCCGACCGCGATGATCGGCAGGCTGCGTGCGCCGATCTTGTAGATTTCGCGCACAAGCTCGTGCCAGAAATCCGCAGTCGGCTTGGTCGCGCGGAAGACCGACAGCGAGAACAGACCGGCACGACCGATGCCGCGCAAGGTCTCGGCGACTGCCATCACGCGGCCTCCGTGCGCGACGCGGCGTCGAATGGACGGGTGTCGAAAGGAATGGGCCCGTCCGGTTCGCCCTTGAGGAACTGGCGGATGAGCGGATCGCCGGTGGTTTCGAGTTCGGACGGAGTGCCGTCGAACATGATGCTGCCATTGGCGATGACCACCGCGCGGTCGGCGATGGGCAGGGTCTCGTGGACGTGATGGGTGACGATGATGCTGGTGAGGCCGAGGCTGTCGTTGAGCCGCGAGATCAGGCTCATGATCACGCCGCTTGCGATGGGATCGAGTCCGGTCAGCGGTTCGTCGTAGATCATCAGCGGCGGGTCCAGCGCCAGTGCGCGCGCCAGGGCCACGCGACGAGCCATGCCGCCAGACAGCTCGCGCGGGTAGAGATCGGCTGCGGCGCGCAGCCCGACCGCGTGCAATTTCATCTCCACCAGATGACGTATGACTTCCTTGGGCAGATCGGTGTGGGTCCGCAGCGGCAACGCGACGTTCTCGGCTGCGGTGAGATCGGTCAGCAGGCCGTTGCCCTGCAGCAGCACACCAATGCTCTTGCGCAGCTCAAGCAGCTCGCGCTTGCGCTGCGGCACTGGCAGGCCGAGGACTTCGACCGTGCCGGCGGCGGGCTCCAGTTCGCCGGTCAGCGCCGACAGCAGTGTGGATTTGCCGCAGCCTGAGGGCCCGAGGATGGCGGTGATGCTGCCGCGCGGCACCGTGAGATCGATGTCGTGCAGGATCGTGCGGGCACCGCGATCAAGGCGGAGGCCGGTGACGCGGACGGCGGCGGAAGCGTTGTGCATCGGGTCTTCGAGGAGGTGGGGGCGACGGCGGAAGGCCGAAACCTGTTCAGGATGGCGGCTGCAGGCTGAATCCATCAGGAGTGGAGGACGTTCGGGAGCCTGCATCTGCCGCCATTGTCTCCGGCCTGCGCCCGCTTGTCTGCGTCGTGTGGGCGAGGCAGCGCCCCATCTGCGTTGAAAACGCGCTTGTGCCCATGCCCGGCAGCGGCGACGATGTGGCCCGCTGCCGTGCCGCGCAGCGCAAGACAGGGGAGCCGCGTTTCATGGAATTGCTGACACTGGAACACTTCGCCGGCTGCGTGAACGAGACGTTCACCGCTGCGCTCAACGACATGGACGTGGAGTTCGTGCTGGTCGAGGCCCGACCGCTGCCGACCAAGGCCGACAACGCGATGCGCGCGCCGTTCTCGCTGCTGTTCCGCAACACCGCCGCGTTCCTGTTCCCGCAGCAGATCTATGCGATGCGCCATCCCCGGATCGGCGAGGCCGGCATTTTCCTGGTGCCGATCGCGCAGGAGCGTGCGGGATTCCTGTACCAAGCCGTGTTCAACTGATCCGGCGGAATCCATAGGGTGCGCTCAAGCGCACCGTTTTCTCTGCGCCTTATGGCCTTGGCGACAGCGCTGCTACAAGGGCGGCGCCCAGCGCATCAGCCGATGCGATCCTTCACTGCTTTGGGCGACGAATCCCAGCCGTTCGTACAGCCGGCGCGCGCCCGGATTCGTTTCCTGCACGTGCAGACGCATCCCGTGGCCGAGTGCGGCAGATTCAGTCTGACTCTGATGGATGAGCGCAGTGCCCACGCCACTGCCGCGCAGGGCGGGAAACAGACTGATGTCCACGAGCAGGTGATCGGGCCCCACGCGCTGCAGGTAATAGCGGCCGACCGGGCCGTGTTGGGCATGTTCGATCGCGAGGAAGTCGGCGTCGCCGAAATGCTGCATGTAGTGTTTGTGCTGCAGCCCGAACTGCTGGTCGAGAAAACTCCGCTTGGCGACGTCCGGCCACGGCACCGGTGCCATTTCCTCGGCGCGGGTGCTGGCGTAGAGATCGCGCAGCCAGGGGAGATCGCGTTCGTGCAGCGCACGCAAAGAAAACCCGCGCTCGATGAGGAGCGCGGGTGTCTGCATGCGGTGTGCATGTTCCGGCGGGAACGGTGCCAGCCGCAGTGGTGCCGTAGTCGCCAAGTTACGGGAACGACGGATAGATGCCCTGCAGCGCGATGCAGAAGTTCACGCCGAGATATGGCTGCTGGTTTTCGTGCGGCTGCCCGCCGCCCGCGCTGGGTTGGATCATGTTCGGCGCGAGCTGCGTATTCAGCGG
>JANLSB010000215.1:0-6993 GCA_031362125.1 Lysobacterales bacterium
CTTCACCGAATTGCCCGAGGCGGTGCTGGCGCGGCGCGAAGCGCTGGCTGATGCGACTGTGGTCAGTTTCTGCACCGGTGGTATCCGCTGCGAGAAAGCCGCACTGTGGATGCACGCGCAGGGCATGGATCATGTCCTCCAGCTCGATGGCGGGATTCTCGGTTATTTCGAAGCGGTTGGCGGTCTGGGCTACGATGGCGCCTGTTTCGTATTCGACGACCGGATCGCCCTCGATCCGTCGCTGGCTCCCGTTCAAGTCACGAAAGTCTCAGAATTCACCCATCCACACACAGGACATCGCGACCATGGCTGAAATGGGCTGGATCGGGCTGCTGCTGGCCATCGTCGGAGCCTACTTTGCCATCAAGGTGGTGAAGTTCGTGTTCAAGTTGTTCTGGTGGTGCGCAGTGCTGTTTGGTGCGTACTGGTTTCTGGCACCAACGGTGGGGCTGCCGCGTCCGTTCTGACCGCATTGATTTCCTGCGGAGGTTTGTCATGACATCGCACGACACTTCGTACGATCCCCGTGTCGACGCGTACATCGCGCGTGCGGCCGATTTCGCCAGGCCAATCCTCGAACACGTGCGCGCGCAAGTGCACGAGGCGTGTCCCGATGTCGAGGAGACGATCAAATGGGGGATGCCGACCTTCATGCATGCCGGCGGCATTCTCTGCGGCATGGCCGCGTTCAAGCAGCATGCTTCATTCGGATTCTGGAAGCATGCGCTGGTGGTCGGCGACGGTTCTCCCACCGAGGGCATGGGCAGTTTCGGCAAACTCACCTCGCCGGCCGACCTGCCTGCGAAGCGGCAGCTGCTGGCGTATGTCAGGAAAGCCGCGCGTTTGAACCAGCAAGGGGTCAGGACGCCGGGTACGCGCAAGATGGCCACGACCAGGCCGCTGCCGGAGATCCCCGCTGACTTCGCGGCCGCATTGCGCGCCAATACCACTGCGAAGACCGCGTTCGAAGATTTCGCACCCAGTCACCGCCGCGAATATCTCGAATGGATTCTCGACGCCAAGCGCGACGAAACGCGTGCGCATCGTATCCATCAGGCGGTTGCGTGGCTCTCCGAGGGCAAACGCCGGAACTGGAAGTACGAAAACTGCTGACTCGAGGCGACGTCAGCGCAGCATTTCGCCCGTCCGCATCACCGGGTACAGCCCGTAGCGTTCGTCCCACGCCGTGTGCAGGCGGTAAAAGTAATCCAGCCGCGCCTGCGGGTCGGCGGCAAATTTCGGGTCTTCCTTGAGCTTGCCTTCGAAGCGTTCCCGCAATGCGGGATCGCGCGCGAGCATTTCTCTGGCGACGTCCTCGGCGACGTAATCCTCCATGTATTCCTTGCGCTCGAAGGCGTTGTTGAATGCGCCCCATGCCAGCAGCGAATCCGGTGCCAGCGGTTCGAGCAGCGCCATCAGCAGCCGCGCTTTCGGCTGCGCGATCGGCACGAACAGCGCGCCGGCGCCGATATCCTGAAGCTCCGTGTTCCATTCGCCTTCCACGGTCAACCGGTGGCGGCTTTCGGTCGGTGCGGCGGCGAAGGTCGGCGTTTCATCCCTGAAGGTTTCGAGCTTCGCCTTCGGCAACGCGTGATCCAGACGGATGAAGTCGATGCCGTGCTGCCGCAGTTTGGTCGCGACCATCGTGGCGTAGGCGGGCGATACGACGTAGCCGCCCTTAGGTGCGACGACACTGATGCCGGGCACGATCTCGTCGCGCAGCGGCAACTTCCAGACCTGGGGTTTGTTGTCGTCGTAGCGCGTCATCGATGTGCCGGATATTTCCGACGGCGTGCGTGTGTAGGCATAGCCGCGGAAATCGATGGTGCGAACCTTTTCGTTGGCAACCCAGGTCATCGGAACCGCAGTGCCGCCGAGCGATTGCGCGCGCAAGTCCGCCGCCAGTGCGACCCGGCGCCACTCTGCGCCGTGTTTCGCCATGATTTCCAGCACCGCGATCACGCTGTTGCGTGTGATCCGCACCCGGGTCGGGTAGTCCTTCCACGAGTGGGTTTCGACCAACATTCCCATGCGGTTGCGCAGATGGAAATAGCCGATCGAAAAGCGCGGCGGTGAGACGCCTTCGACGAAACCGGAGGCCGGGTCGTCGTTTTCGACAAAGGACGGATAGAACGCCAGCGGCAGCGAGCCCTGTTTGCGCAATGCCACAATGGTGTCGTCGCGCAGGGTCAGGCCTGCGGCGCGGAGCGCTTCGTCGCCCGCGTGGACCGGTTCGACCTGGATCGACACGTCGTGCTCGAATTTGGCGCCATCGGTGACATGCAGATCGATGGTCGCGACCGGGTCCCATGCATTCTCCAGCGCCAGCATCGCCTGCATCTCCGGCGTGTCGGCCTTGGCGTAGTCGCGGTTGAGGTTGTAGTTCTGCGCGGTGACGCGCCAGCCCATTTCGGCAGGGCCGTTCTGGTTCGGGCGGTTCCATGCACCGAAGCGTTCGTGGCCGTCGACGTTGAACACCGGCACGAAGATCACGACCACCTTGTCGAGCGCGCCGCGCGCCGCTTGTCCGTCCAGCACCTGCCGCAGGGCGAGGAAACCAGCATCCTTGCCGTCGATCTCGCCGGCGTGAATGCCGCCCTGGACCAGCACGACCGGCAGGCCTGCCGCATGCGCGGCCTCGGCGGTCAACGCGCCGCTATTGCTGGCGACCAGCGCCTTCATCGGCCGGCCTTCTGGCGTGGTGCCGAACTCGATACAACGGACCCGGCCTGGATAGTGCGCGGCGAACGCATCGCACAGGACAATGACCTCGTCATAGCGGCCGGTGCGCACATAGCCGCTGCGTTCGGCCTCGGTGGTGAGCGAGGGCGCGGCAAGAGCCGACACGGTATGGGACGCGCAGATTGCTGGCAGAAGCGACGCGATCAACAGGGCAGGGCGCATGGCGGGATGGTGTCGGAGGCGATCCGGCATTGTGCCGCCAATGGCGGGAGCGCGGGGATGTCGATGGTCATGTCCGGCGCCTTGCGGGTCGTGCGAAGATTGGCGCTTCGATGCCGGAGTCGCCATGAAATCGCCGAACTACGCGCTGTACTACGCCCCCGGATCGGCCAGCCTGGTTGTTCACTGGATGCTGATCGAACTGGGTGCGCCGCACGCATTGATGCTGGTGGATACCGCTGCCGGCGCGCAGAAGCAGCCGGAGTATCTGGCCCTGAATCCCAACGGCGTGGTGCCGACGTTGCTGATCGACGGAGCGCCGAATTACGAAGCCGCCGCTTTGTTGATGCATCTGGCCGATGCGTTTCCCGCGTCGGCCTTGGCGCCGACGCTCCCCGAGCCGCAGCGCGCCGATTACACTCAGTGGATGTTCAATCTCGCCAACATGGTGCAGCCACTGTTCCGTCAATGGTGGTACCCGCACGAGCCCGCGGGGGAAGCCAATGCCGAGGCCGTGCGCCAGCACGTGCAGCCGCGCATCGAAGCGCAGTGGCAGCGCATCGACGACCATCTGGCTGCGCACGGACCGTATTTACTGGGCGATCGTCTGACCGCAGCCGACTTCTATCTGGTGATGCTGATGCGCTGGTCGCGCAACATGCCGAAGCAGGCGATCGAATGGCCGCATCTGGCCGAGCTGGCGGCCCACCTGAAGGCCCGGCCGTCGTTTGCGACGCTTTACGAGCGCGAAGGTCTGACGGAATGGGCCTGACACGCGGCGTTCAACGCGCCAAGCGGCAGCGCACATACCGCCGGCATCATTCCTGTAGCCGCCGGCGACCGCCGGCAGACCCTATTCTCTGACGAGACACTGATCCATGACGACCACTACAGTAGCCAGCGCGCCCGAAAATGGCGCGAAATTGCCGCGCCAGATTCCCTACATCATCGGCAACGAGGCCTGCGAGCGTTTCAGCTTCTACGGGATGCGCAACATCCTGGTCTCGTTCCTCATCAGCAGCGTGATCCTCTCGTATCTGCCCCAGGCCGAGCGCGAGGGCATGGCCAAAGAGGTGTTCCACAGTTTCGTCATCGGCGTGTATTTCTTCCCGCTGCTTGGCGGCTGGTTGTCCGATCGTTTCTTCGGCAAGTACCACACCATCTTCTGGCTCTCGCTGCTGTACTGCGTCGGCCATGCCTGTCTGGCGTTTTTCGAGGGGCACCGCACCGGTTTCTACATTGGACTGTTCCTGATCGCGCTGGGCTCGGGCGGTATCAAGCCGTTGGTGTCATCGTTCGTCGGCGACCAGTTCACCCAGTCGAACAAGCATCTGGCGAAGATCGTCTACGACGCCTTCTACTGGACCATCAATTTCGGTTCGTTCTTCGCATCGTTGCTGATGCCCAGAATTCTCAGCAGCTATGGCCCGGCGATTGCGTTCGGTATCCCGGGGGTGCTGATGTTCATCGCCACGATCATCTTCTGGCTGGGCCGCAGGAAATACGTCAACGTCCCGCCGGCGCCGCGTGACCCCGATGCATTCATGAACGTGGTGATGTCTGCACTGCGTGGTGGTATCGGCGGACAGACGGGTGCGGGCAGTGCAGTAGCGCTGAGCGGGATCGCGATCGCGGCGGTTCTGCTGATCGGTTGGGCGCTGTCGCCCGCATGGTGGCCGAAGGATTTCGGTTTCGTGATTTCGTTCTGTCTTGCGCTCGGGGCGATACTGCTGTTCGGCGGCGTGGGCACGGCCATGCAGTTGGAGCGCGCGCGCGGCGCGTACTCGGACGAAGCGGTCGACGGCGTGCGTGCGTTACTGCGCATCCTCATCATCTTCGCGATCGTCAGCCCGTTCTGGTCACTATTCGATCAGAAGGCATCGACCTGGGTGCTGCAGGGCAAGACGATGATGTTGCCGCACGATCAGTGGTGGTGGCCGAGCTGGCTGGTGAAGGACGCCGGTCAGATGCAGGCGCTCAATCCGCTGATGGTGATGGTGTTGATCCCCTTCAACAACCTCGTGCTGTATCCGCTGCTGACCAGACTCGGCTTCAAAGTCACCGCGCTACGCCGGATGGGCTTCGGGATCGGTTTTTCCGGTCTGGCGTGGGTAGTCGCTGGCATCCTCCAGCTCTGGATCGACGGCGGCGACCCAGTGTCGCTGGCCTGGCAGATTGCGCCTTACACGCTGTTGACCTTCGGCGAGGTGCTTGTCTCAGCGACCGGACTGGAATTCGCCTACAGCCAGTCGCCGCCGAAGATGAAGGGCGTGATCATGAGTTTCTGGATGTTGTCGGTGACGTTCGGCAACGTATGGGTGCTGCTGACCAACGCGGCCGTGCGCAACGAAACTGCGATGGCGCACATCGCGGCCACCGGGCTGAGCGAGAATGCGTTCCTGATGTTCTTCTTCGCCGGCTTCGCATTCGTGGCGGCGCTGATTTTTGCGGTGTACGCCAAGCGTTATCCGCTGCAGGATTACTACCGTGAGACTTGAGTCCTGGGCGATCGTCGAACGATTCTCGTTTTTTCATTCGGAGCATGCATGAACGGCTACATCACGTTGGCGCTGGTCGCGGTGACCTCGCTGGTGTCCTGGCAGGCCTGGGAACGGCCGAGCCTGCTCGAGCGCCTGATCCTGTGGCCGCCGGCGATCGATCGCCGGCGGCAATACGACCGGCTGCTGACCCACGGCTTCATCCACGCTGACTGGATGCACCTGATCTTCAATATGGTCACGCTGTATTCGTTCGGTCAGGTGATGGAGCGCTATTTCAGCGCCCGGATCGGGCCGGCCGGCTATCTGCTGTTTTATCTGTCGGCAGTGGTGATCGCGATCCTGCCGACGTACATGCAACATCGTCACGACCCGCAGTATCGCAGCCTCGGTGCGTCCGGCGCGGTGTCGGCGGTGTTGTTCGCGTCGATCCTGCTGGATCCATGGATGGGGATCTATCTGTTCCTGATTCCGATCCCGGTGCCCGCATTCATTTTTGGCGGTCTATACATCGGTTACAGCATGTGGATGGACAAGCGCGGCGGAGACAACATCAACCACAGTGCCCATCTGTGGGGTGCGCTTTACGGCGTGATGTTCACTTTGTTGCAGCAGCCTGAAATGGCCGGTCAGTTCGTTCGCCGCCTGGCCAGCCCCGCTTTCGGCGGGGGCTGACCACGACTTCATCGCATCATGCCGCGTACGCGCTGCGGGTGAACTCGCCGCCGTAGGTCTGCTGCAGGCGTTTCTGGATCACATAGTCCAACAACTGGAACTCGCGGGTCGTTGTTTCGCCCTGGCGGGCGAGGACGTAGAGCCTTTCGACAACGGTGTCGTCGCTGGCATTGGCGGCGGGAGTATCGATTTGCATGGGGACTCCTCTGAGAAGTAAAGGTGTCGCTAACGGTATGACGGGTCACGCTGCACGGGTGTTTCACAGAATGTCAAAGCACGAACCGTGCCAGCTGTTTCCGGGCCCGGCGAGGCGGTGTAATCTGCCGCAATGTGTCAGCTTTCAACCGGATATCGGCCGGCGCTGACCTGCTTGGGCGCATGTCTCCAGGCTCCCGGCCCGACGGCGCTGCGGCCCCATGATGTTCGCGAATCCACATGATTCAAGGCGCCAGGACCCAAGACCGGTCTTCCTGACCATGTTTCCCTTGCCCAGACGCAAGAAACTTCGTCCATCCACTTCCCAAAACGTCGGCGTTGTGGTGTATGGTGGGCGCACTGTTCCAAGCGGGATCACGGTACATCGTGGCCCGATGCGGTAGATCCAAGGTTGCAAGCCGTCAGCGGCCCGTCCCGAATCCCCTCTCCGGAGGCCATCGCGGCGGGGTTTAACTCGGTCAAGCCCAGACGATCCGCTCATCGTTCGCGTTACCCCTGGCTAGACAGTCGCGGCGCCGGAAGGCTTCGTGTATCCACCAACTGTTTATGTTTATGAGGAGTAACACACCATGTCCGATCGTCAGAGTGGCACCGTCAAGTGGTTCAACGATGCCAAGGGCTATGGCTTTATCACCCCGGAAAGCGGCCAGGATCTGTTCGTTCATTTCCGTTCGATCCAAGGCAATGGCTTCAAGTCACTGAA